>JBBTZE010000083.1:0-1505 GCA_038061545.1 Patescibacteria group bacterium
ATTGGGTGACTGGTGCGTTTTTGATGACAAGGAAAGAGCTACTGGATAAAGTTGGTGGTTGGGATGAAAGTTTTTTTATGTATGTTGAGGAGGTAGATCTCTGTTTTAGAATCAAAAAATTGGGGTATCAAACTTGGTACTTGCCTGACTGGAGTATTACACATTACGGTGGGGCCAGCAGTAAAACTACGGAATTTTCCCTTATCTCAGAGTATGAAGGGATTAAAAAATTTTACGTAAAACACTACGCAGCATGGCAGTATCCAGTCCTACGAATACTCCTAAAAATTGGCGCAGTAGGAAGAATTATTCTTTTCGGTATACTGGAAGGGGTAAGTACTGCCAAAATTTATGCAAAAGCTTTTAAAATTGCCTGAAATACTATCAAAATATTTGGTCGCAGCACTTTTGATAATTATTCCGCTTTATCCAAAGTTTCCATTCTTAAATATTCCCGGAATATCTGTGGCCATACGGTTTGAAGATTTTTTACTTGTACTTGTTGCGCTTCTGACATTCGTAAAGTTAACACCAAAATTGAAGATGTTGCTTATGGACAATTTGGTCAGATCAATATTTATATTTCTTCTGGTTGGTTTGACTTCATTGGTTTGTGGGGCGTATTTAACTAACACATTAACTTTTTCAATAGGTTTTTTACACCTATTTAGACGGATTGAGTATTTTGTCCCCTTTTTCTTTATTTTGGCTTTTCCAAACTTATACAAAAAGGAAAACATCGAATTTTATATAAGAACAATTGCTTTGGTTATGGTTGTTCTTTTTGTTTATGGTTTGGGCCAGCGGTATTTTAATTTTCCGGTAATAATTACACAAAATTCTGAATACTCCAAAGGCGTTGCGCTCACCTGGACCCAGGGCTCCCACATTAGCTCAACTTTTGCCGGACATTATGATATGGCGGCCTATCTGGTTATGATTTTACCAATATTCGTCAGTCTGTTTTTTATTTTTAAAGATAAAGTATCGAGATTGGTAATGGCGCTCACTGTTCTTTCCGGTTTTTGGCTTTTGGTAAATTCACTCTCAAGAGTATCACTGGCTTCGTATCTGGTTGCTGTTAGTGTTTCGCTACTCCTAATGAAGAAATATAAAGCTATCATTACAGTCATTTTGATAAGTTTGATCCTAAGTTCGTTTTCACCAAGTCTCCTTAATCGATATAAGAGGGTTTATGATGTTCTGTATCTTAAGTTCGTTTCGAAACTAGAAGTAGGGGCGCAGGAAACCGTTCTTCCACAAAAAGGATGGTCAACCCCAAAACCTATTTCGATTCCGGTATTTGAAGACAGGTCCAGCTCAATCCGTTTTAATGTTGAATGGCCAAGGGCAATTAGGGCGCTTTATAAAAATCCGCTTCTTGGAACAGGCTATTCATCAATAAGCTTGGCCACAGATAACGATTACTTAAGGCTCCTGGGTGAGGTGGGAATATTGGGGTTTTTCTCGTTTTGTTTGATACTTTTTAACGTTGCCTTAGTTTT
>JBBTZE010000084.1:0-3545 GCA_038061545.1 Patescibacteria group bacterium
TGCCAACACAAATATGCTTGCGGTTGGGCTTTTAATATTAATGGGTGTGATTCTTACTTTGGGGCCGGTTTTATATAAAACAATGGAGAAGTTTTCCATGCTCTTAATTGGAGTAGGGGTGCCCGCACTTTTTCTTTTTACCTTAAAACTTTCCCACGGACATGATTGGGCGGCGCTTTTATCTGGATTTATGGGTCGTGGAATCGGCTATGAATTTTTGCCTGTAGGAATTCCCATTGCCTCATTTCTGGCAGCGTTTGCATTCTCGGGCGCAGGAGGAAACTTGAATTTGGCTCAATCTTTTTATATTAAGGAAAAAGGCTACGGAATGGGCAAGTTTGGAGGACGTATTACAAGCATATTAACAGGGAAAGCAGAATACATTGAGTTAACAGGAACAAAATTTGAGATGAATGAGGGAAACCTTGCAAGATTCAAAAATTGGTGGAGGTTAATAAACTGGGAACACTTCATTGTCTTTTGGGCAACCGGCGCATTTTCCATTTGTTTACTGGCGCTTCTTTCTTATTCAACTGTATATGGAGTTGCCGGCGCCCCTAAGGGAATTGATTTTGTGTTATTCGAAGCGGCGGCCATTGGCCGCGCATCGCTCCCTATTCTTGGTACATTTTTCCTGATTTTGGGAGGACTCATGCTTTTTTCAACTCAGTTGACGGTTTTTGATGCTACAAGCAGGATAATATCGGAAAATGTTTTGATCTTAAATTCAAAATGGAATTCAAACTCCTTGCCCAAGATTTACTATGCATTTCTTTGGATTCAAATAATTTTTGGTTCCCTTGTTTTCTTTACTAATTTTAGCGAACCCTTACTGCTTCTTACAATTGAAGCTGTGATTAATGCAGCTGCAATGTTCGTTCACATTGGACTTACAATGTACCTTAATTTGACGAGCCTTGAAAAAGAAATCCGTCCGAACACGTTTAGAATAATTGCTATGTTTGTAGCTTTCATATTCTTTGGATTTTTCACCATCAGAACTATTCTTTCGTATATAATTTAAGTATGCAGATTGCAGGTTTAGTAATACTACTTTTCATTCTCACCTTTCTTTTAATTAAATCTACCGACCTTGCACTTGAGTCCATAAGGGGACTGGCAAAGAAATTTAATCTTCATTCTTTTGGAATTTCTGCAATAATATTGGCTATTGCCACTTCACTACCTGAATTTTTTGTTGGAATTGCCTCCGCTACTTCGGGTACCTCCAGTCTTTCTTTGGGAAATTTGCTGGGAGCCAATATTGCCAATCTGGGTTTGGTTGTAGGGCTTTCGGCAATTATTGCCAACGGCGTCGCCGTAAAAGAAAAAATAATTTTTAAAGAAATGATCTTAGCCGCCATTGCAGGATTTTTACCTATACTGCTATTGATAGACGGCTCAATTGGGAGAGTGGATGGGGTGATCCTTCTTCTTGTTTACATTACCTACGCTTCGAGCTTTTTTAAGATTAGGTTTCAGGAAATCGGGAGACATCATTTTGGTCGCGGTCTATTTATTAAGTTTGTAAAAAATATAGAGGAGACGGAACAAAGGGCCCAAAAAGGAGTGATTCATTTACTGGCCGGAGTCGGTGGACTTCTTATTTCTGCACATTTTATTGTTAAGTATTCAGCCGATTTGGCCGTTCTTTTGGGAGTTCCGATTTTTGTCATCGGACTTATTCTTCTTTCAATCGGTACAACTTTGCCTGAACTTGTGGTTTCGATCGAATCGATTAAAAAAAGAGAGTCGGGAGTATTTTTTGGAAACATATTGGGGTCTTTAGTTGTTAATTCAACATTGATTTTGGGGGTTGTCGCTTTAATTTCCCCAATTGAGGGAGTATTAGTTAAAAACTATTTGGCCGTATTTATTGCATTTTTTACAGCTTTCCTATTGTTCTGGTTATTTACTAGAACAAAACTGCGACTTGAGAGATGGGAGGCCGTTTTCCTTTTGGCAATATACATAATTTTTGCAGTGTTGGAATTTATCTAGGCATTATTTTCCTATTGACCACGCGATACAGTTTATGAAAAGATGAAAAATGACATGTATTATGTCTATGTCCTGTTAAGTTTAAAGGATAAAAGGTTTTATACTGGATTTTCATCAGATTTAATAAAAAGGATAAAAAGACATAATTTAGGATTAGTAATTGCTACTAAAAACCGATTACCTTTTAGGTTAATATATTATGAGGCTTGCCTTAACAAGACAGATGCTCTTAAAAGAGAAATTTATCTCAAGACCGCTTGGGGTAAAAGGTATTTGAATAATCGAAATATGAAATTTTTGAAAGGAAAGCCACAGTGAGATACTTACAGATCTCACGTGGCCACATGAGATGCACCAAAGGTGCTATCTCTTAGTGGGAGGTGATTATTTATGGCAACAACAGGAACAGGACTTAAAAAAGAAACAGCAGCAGCGCTTGCAACTTTACTTGGGCCAACTTTGGTTGTCCCGGTACTCTTTATCCTTTTGGAAAAAGATGAGTTTGTAAAATTCTGGGCATTCCAAGCAATCGTTGTAAATATCACCCTTTGGGTTTTGAATTGGGTATTGGTACTAACGGTATTTTTGATTTTTGCTACACCTTTGGTATTTATATTGGGAGTCATTCTTTGGCTTACAATGACCTACAAGGCTTGGCAGGGTCAAAGATGGGAAGTACCTTTTATAGGGAAGCTTGCAGTTAAGTTAATGAATAAAGCATAAAGACTCTAGCCAATTTCTTGCTCGCCCAAGAAGTTGGCGAAAGAAGGGCGCGCTCTTTGTTCGTCATCCATTCACTCATTCGCTCATTGTTGTGCAAAAGGACTCTCCTTGCATTCATATGCAAGGTCAGACATCTTTTGCATTTTTGTATTCGCTCATTTCTTCATGGTTTCCTCACAAACGCTTGGTTTAAAACATGGTAAAATGGGGCATGAAATTAATTATCGGACTTGGGAACCCAGGGGAGAAGTATGCGGATACGCGGCATAATGTTGGCTGGATGGTAGTGGACGCGCTTCAAAAAATAAAACTTCCAAAAGATATTCTTGTCAAAAAAACCGATATTATGATGAATGATTCCGGCGTGTTTGTTAAAAAGCTTACTAAGCTCTATCCTCTAAGCTCTAATAGCTTGTACGTTATTCACGACGACCTTGATATTCCTCTTGGGACTTTCAAGATTCAATTTGGGAGGGGACCAAAAGATCATAATGGAATTAAGTCTGTCGATAGCGAACTTGGGACAAATGAATACTGGCGTGTGAGAGTGGGGATAGAGAATAGGAATCAGGAATCAGGAATCAGGGAAAGCGGAGAAAAATATACGCTTGAAGACTTCACAGATGAAGAAAGAAAAACGCTTGATGAGGTAATTGTTAAAATATGCAAAGAAATAAGCCTCTCGCTCCAATAAGTGACGTTTTGGCTAAATACAAAGTTGACGATACAGACAAGCATGTAAGCCGTGAATTTCAAAAATATGCATATGACTTGGCTGTTGAGCTTGATGATATGGCCCACAAATCTCTATACATGAGGCT
>JBBTZE010000084.1:3645-10676 GCA_038061545.1 Patescibacteria group bacterium
ATGACTTGGCTGTTGAGCTTGATGATATGGCCCACAAATCTCTATACATGAGGCTTGTTAAAAATACTCCAAGAGGACTTGTCGAAACTGCAAGAAGTTTTGTAAAAGATGCGAGTAATGCAAAATCAAAAGGAAGGTTGTTCATGTGGAAGCTTCAGCAACTAAAGAACCAAAAAACTGAAGAAATTAAGAACAAATGAAACAGACCACTTTTCGGTTCAGAAATTTTCCAGTTTACAAAGACACATTGATTTTTATCGCGGAAGTTAAAAGTTTTACCAAACTATCCTTTCCGAAGTCTGAGTTGTATGGTTTGACGTCTCAACTTTGGAGAGCGCTTGATTCAATAGTATTAAACATTGCTGAAGGTACTGATAAATATTCAAATACGGATTTTAGTAGATATTTAAATCAAGCCCTAGGCTCATTAAATGAAGTTGTTGCTTGTTTTGATGTAGCGCTTTTAAATAAATATATTACTAAAATTAAACATAATGAATTTCTTGAAAAAGCTGACGTGTTATACAGACAGTTGAAGGCTTTTAGTTCATATGTTAGAAATAACAACAAAAGTTCTTAAATTCTTTATTTCTTAAGTTCTTATGTCTGATAATAATTTTTTCCAACAAGTTTATGAAGTAGTTAAAAAAATCCCCGATGGGAAAGTTATGACCTATGGGCAAATAGCCGAAGCTATCGGATCAAAGGATGCACGGAAGGTTGGGTGGGCGCTTCATGCCAATAAAGACGGTTCGATTGTGCCTTGCCATCGCGTAGTAAATAAAGATGGTGGACTCGCTCCGGGTTATGCTTTTGGAGGCCTTGACGCCCAAAAAGTGAGGCTAATTGCGGAAGGGATAAAGTTTAACGAGGCCGGAAATGTTGACGCGGGGTATATAATGCGTTTATGACAATAGATAATACATTGACGCCTTGGGCGAAAAGAAATATTTTAAGAACAGAGAATGATAGAGATATGTTGGACGGGAAAGATAGTATAGAGGGATTTGGTTGGCTCCATCTGCCGTGTGGGGATAGTGTTGTTGAAGAAAAAGTTGGAGGTGGAATTCGTAAAGTTTGTAACAAGCACAAAGTAAGTAGCGCCGTTGAACTGTTAAAAAGATAAAAAACAGTAGTATATAATGAACTACTGCCATGAAACGCGAAATTTTTTTACACTTTTCCTTTTGGTTTTCCTTCTTTGTTTTAATCTCTTTGACAAACAAATTCTTCAACCTTTCCTACTGGCCATTTTGGCTTGGGGGAATAATCGGAACGATCCTGCCAGACGTCGACCACCTGATTTATGTATTTTTCCTTCAACCACAGGATTTGACTTCTCAAAGAGTGAGTTATGAAATTTCAAAAGGGGAGTGGAAGAAATCATTGGGACTTTTATATTTAACAAGAAGTGAAAGAATGGGACTTATTTTCCATACAGTGACATTTCAGTTAATTTTTTTGGTTTTAACATTTTTGGTAATGAGCTCATCAAGTTCACTTTTTGGAAAAGGATTAGTTCTTGCTTTCTCACTTCATCTTTTAATTGATCAGATAGTTGATCTTATGGAACTTGAAAGTTTTGAAAACTGGCAAAAAAATCTGCCATTCAGGGTGGAAATTAGTAAAGCAAAACTTTACTGGCTGGTGGTACTGATTGTCACTATTTTGATAGGACTGTTTATATAGGAATTTAAAGGAGTTTAGAGGAGATTACTCCCTACAACAGTCAAGGGCCTTTTTGAAGATATGGGTAAGCTTCTCAAGAGGGGAGGTGGAAGCTTTTATTTTTACCTCGTCCTCGCCAACAAAATTTATGTTGTCATCATCCAAGGGAACGTCGCCAATATCCACTACCTTTAAGTTAATCGCCCAGAAGAGTGAGTAAAGCTTAAAAGACTTTTCAAACAAGTACCAAGCTTCCTTTTTATCGCCCTTCTTGAGTTCTTTTGTCCCGACTTCCATGACGCGCATTGAAGCAGCCAGTAAGTGTTTACTTATGCACCAAACTTCGCCCTCGTAATCTTTGATTATTCTTTTAAGAAGTTCTACCCTCATTACCCTAACCTCATTTAATATATCCAAATACTGCGGTTTGCCGGTTTTTTGGGAAGTGAAAAATAAATGCTCCTCGATTGAAATTAAGTTCATTATTGCGATTGAAAGATCTTCGCCCGAAGAAAGGTCAAGTTCTTTTTGGGAGACAACTTTATCGACCTTATCCATTAAATCTTTGTAATCCTTTATTTTTGCCATTATTTTAGGTACCCTCCATAGTAATAAATCATTAAACTGATAGTTGCAAGAGCAAGGACTGGGAAAACCACCTTTTGGTAATTAAAAAGCTGTTTGCCTTTGACCAATCTAACTTTTTTATCCGCCCAGACTCCTATGAGAAAAAATATCGACCCCAGTGTTATACCAAAAAGGATTTTATCAATTCCCAAAAGCGTGTTTCCGATAGTCCCAATTGAACCATTCCATTTTAATGGAACGAGGACCAGAAGGTACATTAGAACAATGATTGGCAACTGGTACTTGTTTACAGTAAGCTTGGGCCATTTTTTATTCAGCCAATTAATCATTACAAAAGTGAATGATAAAATAAATCCGCCAATCCAGATTGAGGTAATGGCGTCATCAATTCCCAACATTCGGGAAATCCCGAGGCCAGCAATAACAGTAACGGTACAAACGGGGCACATAATTCAGTTAATACTGTATCCTCCTTTTTTAACTATTTCAATAATTTTCTTTGGATCATGTGCGCCCGTTACTTCCAATGTTTCTTTTGGATAAGAGCAGGTGGCCTTAATTCCTGCGTCCTCCAAATCCATTTCGATTAATGCCGCACAGCTGGCGCAGTCCATCCCCTTAATTTTATAAATTTTCTTTTGCATAAAATTTCTAAAATAAGTTTACTGGATCACATTGAATGATCCAGAGTACATTCCCATACTGCATGTATAAGTCAAGTTTCCCACTTTTGATGGTGTAAATTCAATGACCTCGCGGCCGTTCGCAGGCAATACTTTGAAATAATTTAAATCCGGAATTGTGAATGCTCTTGCGCAGCTCCTTACACCCTTTGCATCTAATATTATTTTTACAGGAACTCCAACTTTTAAAGTATTCACGTCGGATTTATAACCGGAGTTGGTAACTGTAATATTTACTTCCTGTACTCCACCTTTTAATTTTGCAGATGCAACCTCGCTTACGGACCCGGAAATTACTTGCCAATAATTTTGGAGGGTATGAACAGAACCTCTCAGAAGTTGCCCGCTATTTATTGAAAGAATACCAATTATTGCAATTGCAAGTGCTGCTATAATATTAAAAATTTTCTTTTTCATAAGCTCAACCGCCATGTATCCAATTGCAAAAAATACAGGGGTTGTGCCAAGTACAAAGAAAAACATGATTCCCGCTCCCCACAAGGGATTTCCTGACCCAATTGCAAGAAGCATCATGGCTTGGGTCACTCCGCAGGGAATTAGAACGGTTAAAGCGCCAAGTATCATGGGCGTAAAGAATGACTTTGCCTGCGATTGGTTTCTCATCATCCGGAGAATAAATTTTGGGGGAGTAATGACAAAATATCTGAAAATTGGATGGATATTAAGAAGTCTTGCGGCAGTTGCCAGCATGAATAAGCCAATGAAAATTTGCATTATGCCTTGAATTTTTGGAGAAATATTCAAAGAGGCCCCTAGAAATCCAAGTAAAAAGCCTAGTAATGTGTAAGCCAAGAGTTTTGCAGCCAAAAAAGTTATTAAAACCTTTGCCTTAAGGCTTCTTGAAACTTCAAGTTCCTCCTCCGTTGCAATTGCCGAGGTCAAAAGCCCACCTTGAACTGCAAAGCAGGAAATTCCGCCCGAGGTGAGACCTGTAATAAATGCCAGCCACAAAGTATTCATAATAGATGATTTTACCAATAATTCAATAACAGCACCAGGTGAACATAGTAAGGTATTGACATATCCCCTAGGGGGGGATAGGATACAGTGATGGATTACAATCAATTTAATAAAGAAGCATTAAATAGGGTTAAAAGAGCAAGAGGACATTTGGAAAAAGTGCAGAAAATGCTTGAAAATGGTGCCTACTGCCCGGATGTAATTCACCAAAACAGAGCGGTACAGGCGGCTTTAAAAAAAGTTGACGAAGTTGTTCTTCATGGCCACCTTCATTCTTGCGTACTAAAAGATATACACGGCAAAAATTCCGAAAAAATGGTTGAGGAGATAGTTGATCTATTTAGAAAAAATGAATAAAGAAACAAAATTCATTCTTGGAGCGGCGCTTGTTACTCTTGGGTTAATAGTGGGATTAACTTTTTTTATTTCCGCCAAGGGATCAAAAGAAAGAACCTTAGTTGCAACCGAGGTCAAAGGAATTGAGGCCGCCACAACTCATTATGATTTGGGAGATGTGCCTATAAAAGGGGGAATTGTAACCCGCGAATATGAGATTAAAAACACAACAGGGAGTGATCTGGAGCTAATTAAAATTGTAACTTCCTGCATGTGCACCAAGGCAAGTGTAAAAGCACAAAGCGGAGAAACCAAATTTTTTGCCATGGAAATGGGGGGGATCGGAACCCCTTTATTAGTCTAAAAATTAAAAAAGATGAAACTGTAAAAGTAACTGTCAGATTTGACCCGGCTGCTCATGGTCCCGAGGGCGTTGGGCCATTTGATAGGGTAATTTCGCTGTATTTTGATACAGGCCTAAAAGAGTTAACTTTCAAAGGAGTTGTAGTGAAATGAAAAAACTATTCACTTTTTTGCTAGTGCCTAGCGCCTATTTGCTAATGCCTAAGGTTGTTTTTGCGCATTGTCCGCTTTGTGTTGCAGGAGCTGCGGTTGGGGTTACCTTAACCCGTTGGATTGGAATAGATGATTCGATTACAGGGGTTTGGATAGCCGCACTTTTGGGTTCAATGAGTTTCTGGTTTTCCACATGGCTCCTCATTAAAAGCGAAACCTTACGAAAATGGAAATACAGAATTGCGCTTAAACCCATAATCTACGTTCTAATTTTTGCCTCAACCCTATGGTCGTTTTATAAATTTCAATTGATTATTCGCATGAGTCAATTATTCGGACTGGATAAGCTGACTTTTGGGATGATCACAGGAGGAATTTTGTTTTACCTGATCGACATGATCAAAATTAAACATTGTTTTAATTATCAAAAAATAGTAATAAGTTTGGGAAGCATGACTGTTCTGTCACTTTTGATTTACATTCTGATTAATTTTTATATATGAAGCAAAAAATATTAATTTTAGCGGCATTTTTGGGGGTGGGAATTGCCGGACTTTTACTTGGAGTTTATATGCCAAAATTTCAGGATTCGTTTAAAAAAATTGCAGAAGAAAAGAAACTTGAGGAAGAAAAAGTAAGGATGGAACGGCTCACTGCACAAGTTTTGCCTAAAGACGGGTTTGAACTTTCAGTTTCGTGGGGGGACTTGGGGCCCAAGCTTGTCAAGGCCGGAGTTATTGATCAAAAAAAGTTTGAAGATGCGGTTCAAATGACGGATGAACAAAAGAAAATATTGACCGAAGGTTCGGATGAAAAAATAAAAATAAATAGTCAAAATTCCCAATTCGTTGTTGATTTTTTGTGGGCATTGGGACTCGCCCAAAAATCCATTGTCTATGACGAGGGGCCATTGGGGAAAGAATATAAAAATAATCAGGGCGGTTTCGCATCAACCGGAGGTTGGAGCTTGGCGAAAGGAGATGCTGTCAAATATCTAAATAAGTTTGACTTGATCCCTTTAACACCCGAACAGCACAAACTGGTGGGTGAGATTGCCAAAAATGTTTACAGGCCATGCTGCGGCAATTCCACATGGTTCCCTGATTGCAATCACGGGATGGCTGCTCTTGCGGCAATTGAGCTTATGGTATCAGCAGGCATGCCGGAGGAACAAATTTACAAAGAAGTTTTAAAACTTAATTCTTTTTGGTTTCCCGACAGCTACTTAACAACTGCCATTTATTTTGACAGAAATGGTACTTTGTGGGACAAAGTTAATGCTAAAGAAGTTTTGGGCCAAAAATACTCTTCAGGACAGGGGGCAGCGGACATAGCCAAAAAGGTAGGCCCTCTTCCGGGGCGGGAAACCGGCGGAGGAAGTTGTGGAGCATAAACGAAATGAAGCAAGGAACTTTACTTTTGGTAGTGGTTCTTGTTGTAGTAATTGGGACCATCGGATGGTTATATGTCTTGAATAATAAAAACGGCAAAAAGTCGGTGTTTGAAGAAGAATCGGATAATGGGGAAGCGGGGGTGGTTGTGACTGCAAAACTGGACTCAGTATCCAAAAATTCCGGGAAAGAGGACCTAGTTTTTGATATAGCAATAAATACACATACAGTTGATTTAAGCGATTTTGATGTAATGAGTAAGGTGAGGCTAGTTTCCGGAAAAGTAAGTAAGTCACCAAAAAAATGGGAGGAAGATAATGGTTCAATCCATCATAAATCCGGGAAATTAACATTTGATCCTTTAATGGGGTTAGGAGGGAAAGTAGAGATGGTTGTATATGGTTTGGGAGGAACAGCAGAAAGAAGAATAGTATGGGGACCTTGAAAGAAAAAATTAATAAATACGGAATTCTGGGAGGAATCTTTTCCGGGGTTGGGAGTTTAGGAGCTTTTGGAGTCTGCCATACGATTTGTCAGGGAATAATAATAGGTTTAGCGGCAATCGGAATAACGATTATTGGAATGCCTTTTGCTTTTTTACAGGAGCCTTGGTTTATGATTCTATCTTTTGGAATAGGGGGAATATTCTTAATTATGGCATTCCTAACTTATACTAGACATAGAAAAATGGAAAGGAAGATGTGAACTTTAGCAATATACTGCTTATTTTAGTACTTTTGGCTTGTCCTTTATTGCATTTTTTAATGATGAAAGACCATGGAAAAAGACACAAACATTAATAGTATCGGCTACTCTAAGCAAATTGTTATCTCTGCCGGGATTGCTTTAGGGTTTATGGCAACACTGG
>JBBTZE010000085.1:0-2648 GCA_038061545.1 Patescibacteria group bacterium
CACTCAAGATTCAGAGCCTCGCCATGGCTCCTGTCGAAATTATGGCGGGACTTGTAACAATCGATACCCTGGGGAATGTGATAATCGCAGGCAACCTGGCCGTGGGAGGCAGTCTTGATGTCGCCGGCCGAATCAACTCCTCCGGCCTAACCCTCAAAGACACCTTTAAAGGCCAGGCCCTGCAAGCTACTAACGCGACAGCCTCAGCAAGTCTTTTGAGTCTGCAGGATGCGGACGGGAAGCAGGTTTCATGGGTTGACGCCTCGGGAAGCGCCAAATTCAACGATCTCACAGCCGGCGGACTTGTAATAGCCGGACCCGACGCCACGGTTTCCGGTACTATTATAAACGGAGTAATTACGACAAGCTCAACTATCGGCAAGGCGGTTCTCCCTGCCGGAACCTCCGAAATCACAATCAAAAATCCAAAAGTCACAGACTATACCATGGTTTACGTAACGCCTACCTCAAGTACTCAAAATAATGTTCTCTATGTCAAAAGCAAGCAAAATGGTCAATTTGTAGTCGGATTTACAAACCCGATAAATGCGGAGGCTGAATTTAACTGGTGGATAGTGCAAGTCGCGCAATGAAAAAATCCAATTTGACTTATGGGGTTTTATTTCGGTAGCCTAAGCGTTTTTTGAGGAGATTTTCAGAGTAACCGCCTTCTTCTGTATGTTTTTTCTCTACGGCCCGGATTTGTTGATCCAGCAGGTACCCACAACGAATTAGCAGGTCTAATTCATAATTTACTATTTCTTCTAATCCATCTCTTTCTTCTTTTTCCTTCTTGGTTACCCAGGTGAAAATAGAGGGAATAGAGAGGGAAGGAGAGGGAAGAGACTCAAAAATATGACGGAGTTTAACTAGCCGGGAATCGTCCTTGTTCCAACGGGATAATCCCAACCGCCTCAGAATATCTTCAAAATCTTCCCGGGCTTCCATTCCTGAGGCTTTAGCTACATCATATAGTTTCAATTTAGATGAGAGACTTCTTTCCGAAGATCCCTCCACGATGTTTTGCTTTAATGAGCGTAAGGCTTGTTTGATTTGATCGCGCTGGCGGTGATCTTCGTATTTATTGTAGTAGAGAGGTACAAATTCCCATCCCAGGTCAAAAGCAATTTGGGCTAATTTATAGGAAATAAGTGACTTATATCCAGGTTCTGTCATATTTTTATTCTACTCCTTCTATTTTTTCGCGGCCCAGAGGCCAAGTTGACAGCCGTCAGAATAACCTGATTTAGCCCTTGACAGATGTAAGATTTGGTACCAAAATGTACTAAATAGCACATCCATGTCAACACTTAAGCTAATTAACAGGCTCAGGGAACTGGATATAAAGTTTTTAACACCGACCATACTTGCAAGAATCCTGGAAACAGACAACAAAAATTCTGTTTATAAAAGTCTTAACCGGCTGCAAAAAAATGGAGTTCTACAGAATCTGGATAAAGGCAAATTTTTAGTATCCGGTTCAAACGCAACAGACTTTGAGATTGCAAATTTTATTGTTTACCCATCCTATGTCAGCCTTGAGTCGGCTCTCTCGTTTTACGGAATACTGCCCCAATTCCCCTATTCAATCACTTCGGCAACTACGCAAAGATCGAAAAAGATTGAATACAACAATAAAAACTATGAATATGTCAAAATTTCAAACAAGTTGTTTTTCGGATATTTAAAATCAGACGACTTTTTGATTGCGTCAAAAGAAAAAGCACTAGTCGATTATCTGTATTTAGCGTCAAAGGGTCTTAAAAATACTGATATTTCCGAATGGGATTTGAGTAGTATTGATAAAAGCACCTTTAATGAGATTTGTAGTACTATTAAGTTCAGTCCATTTCAAAAATTAATCAAAAAATATGATTGGCAGCATTGATTTACAAAAATTGGCTAACAAGAACGGTATTGATAAATTTACTGTTCTTAGGGAATACGTTCAAATACTTTTTTTGAATAGCTTATATCTTTATCCGGAAGCTAAAGGATTGGTGTTCAAAGGCGGAACCGCGTTAAGATTTTTTGCAAACTCTCCCAGATTTTCAGAAGATTTGGATTTTACTTCGAGCCTTTCTGAAAAAGAAATAGACATTCTATGTCAAAAAGTAACAAAAGATATCAAAAAGGATGTTGAGGATATTCAGATAAAAGATTTAGAAACAATTGCCGGAATAAGTAAAAAAATATATGTAAATACTGATATTTCACCTCAACCGCAAACAATTAAGCTTGATTTTTCTGAAAGAGAAAATGTAATGAACACCAAAATCGGGATAATTAAAACAACATTGCCGATTTTGGGCACTACTCCAATTATTTACCTTGACCCCAAGGAAATATTCGCAGAAAAAATAAGGGCCATAATGACTCGTCATAAGGGAAGAGACCTTTTTGATCTTTGGTTTTTAATACACAACAGCCAAACTTTATTAGATATCAAATTGATCCAGAAAAAGCTAGATTTCTACAAAGAAAGGTTTGATTTGAAAAAACTTAAAAAAACGATCTCAGAATGGAATGAAAAGGATCTTCATGAAGACTTAAACAAATTTCTGCCCCTTCCGAATCGAACAATCATCGGTCAAATAAAAAATCTCATATTAGCAGAGCTGTAGGTAAGATTTTTCATTTTTGGGGGG
>JBBTZE010000086.1:0-3033 GCA_038061545.1 Patescibacteria group bacterium
TATTTTCCTCCGTTTCTTTTTGGAAAAGTGCCAGGTAATCTGTTTTTTGAATTACTACGTCCAGAATATCGAGTGTGGTTAGGGAATTTAGGGATGTTAGGGATAAGCGAAACTCTTCCAACTTTTCAAATCTCCTTAGTCCAATTTTTTCTATTCTCCTTTTTGCAACGGTGTCTTTCGAATTGATCAAATAGCGAACTAACGAAATGACGTCCTTGACCTCTTTTCTATCATAAAATCTTGTTCCACCAACTAATGCATAAGGAATTCCGGCATGAAGAAGCGCTTCTTCCATCACGCGCGATTGAGCGTTAGTCCTATATAAAACTGCAGTATCGGAATACTTATTAATATGCCTTATTTCATCGACAACAAAGTCTGCCTCATCAAATCCGTTTCTGGCTGAGTAAAGTCTAATCTTCGCACCACCCGATTTTTCTGTCCAGAGTTTTAAAATGGGGTGTCCAGTGTTTTTGGAAATGACCAGGTTGGCAGCATCGAGTATGTTTTGAGTTGAGCGGTAATTTTGTTCAAGATTAATTACTTTTAGATCGGGATAGTCACGCACTAAATAATTAATGTTTTTATAATCCGCCCCGCGCCAGGAATAAATTGATTGAGAAGCATCCCCCACTGCAGTAATATTTTCCCTTTTTCCCACAAGCATCTTAACCAATGCATACTGAATTTTGTTTGTGTCCTGCCATTCGTCTACAAAAAAGTGAGTCAAAGTATCTTGCCACTTTTTGAGAATTTGAGGGACTTCTTTGAAAAGTACAACGGTTTTGATTAATAGATCGTCAAAGTCCAAAGCCCCATTTTCTTTTAAGGCTTTTTCGTACTTATCATAAATTTTTGCAATCAATTCTTGCCATTCACCTTTGGCAAAGTTTGTATATTCGAAAGGCTCCATCATCTGATTTTTGGCCTCCCCAATTCCATTTAATATTGCCGACGGGTTATATTGGTCAGTTGATAAATTCATGTCTGTCAAAATTTGTTTGACCAAATCTTTTTGGTCGGTATCGTCATAAATTACAAAACTCGCTGGAATTCCAATGTTGTGGCCTTCAAGCCGAAGGACCCTAGCACAGAATGAATGGAACGTTCCTGCAAACGGCTGGGCTGTCATACTCACCAAATTTGATATTCTTACCCTCATTTCAGCAGCAGCTTTATTGGTAAATGTCAGAAGCAGGCAATTTTCGGGTTTAGCCAACCCTTCCTCGATAAAGTAAGCAACTCTGTGGGTAAGGACTTTGGTCTTACCACTTCCTGCACCCGCAAGAACAAGAAGTGGTCCGTCAATATAAGTAACGGCTTTTTTCTGCTCCACATTTAGTCCGACTAGAAGCTTGTGAGTTTTGACCATCTAAATTAGAATATCTATATGCCTAATGATAATAACACGGCCGTGCACACAAAGTTCGGTAAAAAACTACTGAAACTTAAAAGACAGATACTTAGTCAAATATGGCTAGTTAGAGCGGCTATTATTGCTTCAGTCCTAATTTTATTAATATTATTATCTTTTTTAATTGTCAAAAGTGCCAATTTCCACAGTTTTACTAATTTTTCCAAAATCGTTTCAAATTTCATATTTGCGCCAAAAGACCAGGTGAAGTCTTCAAACGGAAGAGTAAACATTCTTGTTATGGGAATTGGCGGAGAGGGCCACACAGGCCCCGATTTAACAGATACTATGATTGTGGTTTCAGTACCTTTTAACAACTCCCAACTTGTTACGATTTCTATTCCCAGAGACATTTGGATTCCTGAAATCCGGGCAAAAATTAATAGTGCTTATTACTGGGGAAATCAAAAAAAAGAAGGTGGTGGACTGCCACTATCTAAATCAACAATTGAAAGCGTGCTGGGCATACCTATTCATTACGGCTTGGTACTGGACTTTTCCGCTTTCGAAAAAATTATTAATGATTTGGACGGCGTTGACGTTAACATTGAGAACGCTTTTACAGATAATCTTTATCCAATTAAGGGCATGGAAAACGACCTTTGTGACGGAGACATTGATTACAAGTGCAGATACGAAACAATTACTTTTGAAAAAGGTATAAAACATATGGACGGGGCAACTGCTCTTAAATTTGTCCGTTCCAGGTATTCGGAGGGAACCGAAGGTACGGATATTGCGCGGGAGACCCGTCAGCAAAAAGTTATAGATGCAATAAAAGCAAAAGCCCTTTCTCCAAAAGTATTTTTGAATGTCCCGAAAGACGTAAAAATATGGAAAGATATTAATAGCTCGCTCGTGCGGGATATTAGTAATGAATCAGGGGCGGTTGTTGCAAGAAAAATATTAAAGTCAAAAGAAAAGGCTCAAAAATATTTGATTCCGGATACACTACTTTTTAATCCGCCAATTTTCCCCTCTTATGATAAACAATATGTTTTTATTCCAAAAGCCGGAAACGGGCGTTGGGAAGAAATTAATAAGTGGGTTTCCTCAGTTCTAAATTAAAAGCTCACCCATCCAAACTTATTAATCCAAATAACTCCCCAAAGATTAACTACTATTCCAATTATCAAAAGGAGCCAGTGGTGCCACTTAAGTCCCGTTTTAATGGTTCCTTTAATTGTTAATAAAGTTAGAAAAGGATAAAAGTCTATTGCGTACCTATATCCAAACTGTGTCCAGCCTGTTCCTCCCCTTAAAGAAACCAAAAAGAATATCAAAAAAATTGAAAGCCAAGATAGCTTGGTTATTGTTTCTTTAAAATTAGCTCTCAGACTATAAATAAATGCAGGAGTTGTAATCCAGATGGCAAGGCCATACCAGGACGGTTCGATGTAGGGAGGATCTGAACTAAATTTAGGAAGCATAAGGAAAAGTGCGTTTAGATGATCGGGGATATAGCTAAGGCTTAACATTCCTTTAGAAAACCACGGTTCGGAATAAATTCCTGGAATTAAAAAATACCCTTTGTCAAAAATTGTCCCAAATCTTAGGAAATTATAATGAAAGTTAAAAAGAAAAAACGGTGCCATACCCAAGCCAAGTAGGAAAAGATT
>JBBTZE010000087.1:0-31701 GCA_038061545.1 Patescibacteria group bacterium
GTTTGAGGAAATTTTTCTCTGCAGCTTTTGTAATCTCAACTTTAACCATTTCACTTTAAAGATCGTACTTTTTAATTAAGCTGTCAAGAGAAATAGCTTTGCCTTCCTTAATTTCTTTTCTGGCTTGGGAGAGGTCCTTCAATATTTCTGGATTCTCAGAGATAACATCAAGTGTTTCTTGCCAGCTTTCAAGTTCGTCGATGGGCATAACAACAGCACGGGCCTTGCCACGGTGGGTGATAACGAATCTGCGTAAATTGTCGCCAACCTCATCAAGTAATTTGTAGAAGTTGGTTCTTGCCTCATTTGCGGGTAATGTAGATGCTAAATTTGCCATACTCAAATAGTACTATCAGTCGTACTATTTGTCAATACTCGAAACCCATGGGGGTTAACTTCGGAAATGTAATGCTTGGGCAAATTGTCTCAGGTCTAGCTTAGGAAGTTTATCTAATTCAACATTGTAAACATTCAAATCAATTTTTTTCTGTAAGATAATCGGCCGTGAGCTCTCTCAATTTTAGTTCACCAGCTTCCAGTTCTTCTATTGTTACTTTATGTTTTAATATACCCATTCGTTCTAAAAATCTTTCCGACTTCATAGCTGATTCTAACACAAGCTGGATTGCAGTCAAATTAGAGGATATAATTTGAGCATGACGACTGCAGAAATCAGGAAAAAATATATTCAGTTTTTCGTAAACAAAAAACATAAGGAAATCGCCGCTTCCCCGCTCGTTTTGGAAAACGACCCGACAACCCTTTTTACTTCGGCCGGGATGCAGCCTCTGATACCTTTTCTTAAAGGGGAAAAACATCCAAAAGGAAAGCGTTTGGTTGACTCGCAGCCTTCATTAAGGCTTCAGGATATTGAAGAAGTTGGGGATAATCGTCATACAACTTTTTTCGAAATGCTTGGAAATTGGTCTCTGGGAGACTATTTTAAAAAAGATCAGCTTGGCTGGTGTTTAGATTTTTTTGTTAAAGAACTTGGACTTCCAAAAGAGAAACTTTATGTAAGTGTTTTTGAGGGAACGATGGGGGTGCCTAAAGATAATGAATCTTTCGAAATATGGAAAAGCCTTGGAATTCCTGAAAGCAGAATTTTCTTTTATGGGGAAAAGAAAAACTGGTGGTCAAATTCTGGGACTCCTGATCAAATGCTGGCGGGTGATATTGGAGGGCCGGATTCAGAAGTTTTTTTTGAATTTGATGTCCCTCACGATCCTAAATTTGGAAAAGAATGTCACCCAAATTGCAACTGCGGAAAGTTTTTGGAAATCGGGAATTCGGTTTTTATCCAATATAAAAAAGACGGCCACCGGCTTACCGAACTTTCGCAAAAAAATGTTGATTTTGGAGGGGGACTTGAGCGAATTGCGGCTGCAGTTGGGAATGATCCGGATGTATTCAAAATCGACATGTTCGCCTCGATTATTCAGAAAATAGAAAGTGAAGTTGGTATTAATTACAATGCCGATGCCAAAAAAGACATAAGTTTCAGGATTGTTGCAGACCATTTAAGGGCCTCTTGCAATATTTTAGCAGAGGGAATTTTGCCATCAAACAAACTTCAAGGTTATGCACTAAGAAAGCTTATTCGCCGTGCAATGTTTCATATTCATTTGTTGGGATCTGGGATTTCCGGTTCCTCCGTTTCCCATATTGCTGAGGACTTGAAAAATCACTATTCCAACATTGATAAAAACTGGGCAAATATTACCGAAAACCTAAATGCGGAAGCCACAAGATTTGAGTCGGCACTTAAACGGGGGCTTGCCAAACTAACAAAAGCAGTTTCTGATGGCATTCAAATAGATGGTAAATTTGCTTTTGATCTTTTCCAAAATGATGGATTTCCGCTTGAACTTACAATGGAAATTTTGTCGCAAAATGGAATGGCTTTCTCGCAAGACGAAAAAGACTCATTTTCAGCCGAGTTTGAGAAACACAAAGAGCAAAGTAGAAGTATGTCAGCGGGACTTTTTAAAGGTGGACTTGAAAGTAAATCTGATGAAACTATTACAAAACTTCATACTGCAACACATCTACTCCACACCTCCTTAAGGAAAATTTTAGGTGAACACGTTTCTCAAAAAGGATCGCACATTACAAGTGAGAGGCTAAGATTTGATTTTTCTCACCCCAATAAACTAACCGAAAATGAACTTAAACAAGTTGAAGATCTTGTAAACGTTCAAATTAAAAAAGATTTAGCAGTCTCTTTTGAAACAACAACACTTGAGGACGCAATCAAAAAGGGTGCGCTTCACTTTTTTGCAGAAAAATATGGCAATGAAGTTAAAGTTTACTCAATAGGAAATCCTTCGACAAGCTCAAGACCTCCTTTCAGTCGGGAAGTTTGCGGCGGGCCCCACGTTGAGCACACTGGCGTGATCGGACATGTTAAGATTATTAAGCAAGAGAAGATTGGGGCAGGAATTATCCGAATCTATATTGCATTAACGTCATGAATATAAGCGAAGCTTGAGTTATGAACATCGAGGGCAAGTTATGAACATAAAAGATTTTTTAACAAACAGAGAATCGCCTCCGGAACACTTCTGGTCGCTTGTATTGGAACCTGGTTGGGTTCAAGCGGGACTTTGGTATATAAAAGACGATATTGCGGAAGTTGTGAGCGTGGGGCCTGCCTCTCCTTGGAATAACGAAGAAGATTTAATTACAGCGTCAGATGCGGCACTTTCTTCTACTATCCAGAAACTTTCAGATGACGGAGTTGAACCCACAAAAACCGTTTTTGGCGTTTCTTCCGCTTGGGTAAAAGGTGGGGAAATAAAAGAAGAGTTTCTGGTGACAATCAAAAAAGTTTGTACAAAGCTTTCACTTAATCCCGTTGGTTTTGTTGTTCTCCCCGAGGCAATCGCCCATCTTTATAAATCTGAAGAAGGCTCGCCCGTTAGCGCGATAATTTTGGGACTTGGAAAAGAATTTTTGGAATTATCCGTTTTTCAGCTTGGAAATTTGATAGGAACTACTCAGGTCGCAAAAAGTGTTTCACTCGTGGACGATGTTACAGAAGGTCTCTCCAGATTTGAAAATGCAGCCCCAATGCCTTCCAGGTTTATTGTTTATGACGGCCGTGAGGGAGAAGTAGAGGAGGCAAAAGATACTCTTTCGGAAGCCTCTTGGAGTGACGTAACCACTAAGAGTGTCAAATTTTTACATGCTCCAAAAGTTGAGATGTTAACGGTTGACAGGAAAGTTTTGGCGGTTTCACTGGCCGGGGCAAATGAAATCGGAAATGCATTACATGTTATAAAAAAGGAGGAAACTGTTGATACACTGCCAAAAGAAGAAGATGTAAATGTTTCTGAACCGCTTAATACAAAATTAGCCTCTGAACTTGGATTTGTTGTGGGGAAGGATGTATCAGAAAGCTTGCCAAAGGTAATGCCTTCTGTTGAGTACATTCAACCAAATTATTTGGCTAAAACCAAAAGTATGCTTCAAAATTTGTTTTTCTCCGGCGGCAGAAATAAGCTCGCCATACTTTTGGCGTCAGTTGCAGGACTTTTAATTCTGGGATTCGCGGCTTGGTGGTTTATGCCAACCGCAACTGTTTCAATTTATGTTGCCCCAAGGCAGTTTAGCCAAGATTCAGAAATTGTTATTTCAACAGACGGCACAAATGATTTAGCAAATGGAATTATTGCAGGTAACGTACTTTCCTCGAAAGCCTCAGGTGAAAAAAATGCAAAAACAACCGGAAGTAAACAAGTTGGAGATAAATCAAAAGGATCGGTAAATATTAGAAATGGAACAGCAAATAGTATTAATCTTTCCCAAGGTGCGCTAGTTGTATCCTCCGGGGACTTAGGTTTTACCCTGGACTCATCAGCCTCTGTTTCGGCGGCACTATCCCCCAGCTCACCAGGAACGTCTACAGTTTCTGTCACCGCCTCCTCAATCGGAGCAGAATATAACTTGGCAAAAGATGAAACTTTTAAAGTGGGCAACTTTAGTAAGTCGGTTGTTGATGCTGTATCAATAGCCGATTTTTCCGGAGGCTCCAGCCGTCAAATTTCTGCAGTTTCAAAAGAAGACCAGACTAATTTGGAAAAAAGCCTAATGGAAGAATTATCTCAAAAAACGGTTAACGACATGGGAAGCCAAACTTCAGAAGATGAACTACTGGCGGGAGAGGCGGTTTCTATTACAAAGTCTTCGGATTTATTTAGCGCCAAAGTGGGAGATGAGGCTGAAAACTTAAAATTAAGCTTGGATGTAACGGCAAAAGGGGTTACGGTTGACCGCGTAAAACTTCTTGAATATGCAAAAATAATTTTGAAAGATAAAGTCCCGGGAGGGTATATACTTCGGGACGATCAAATTGGTTTTGAATTTGAATTTTTGAGTGAAGATGGCGACGAGTTTAAATTTAAAGTTGGATTTTCTGCGAACTTTTTACCACAAATAAAGTCCGATGAGATAGTCGCAAAAATTGCCGGCAGAACGCCAGAAGTTGTAGAAAACTACCTCATTGGTGTTGCAGGCTACTCAAGGGCCGAAATAACCATAAAGCCAAAACTTCCATCATTCCTAAAAGTATTGCCCCATGTTAAGAAAAACATCAATTTGGAAATTTCTGCAGACAGATAGTTGGGCGTGTAGTATATTATTCTCAAGATGGACAGGAAAGTAATTTTACGAATTGCAGCCGCAATTTCTGGCATTTCAGGAATAATCATTTTGATTGGAGTTTTTTACCCCATTCTTTCCTATAACTCAACCTATTCCTCAAAGTATAATCAACTTCTGTCTCCTATTTCTGAAAAAAGTTTGGGCGCAGAAACTTCCCCCCTTGATTACACGCAGGCTAGTAACTGGTTTCAGGGAGGTGCAACAAAGGCTGACTTTAGTACTTCGAAGGTTGAATATTTCACTATCAGTATTCCAAAACTTAAAATTGACAAGGCAACGGTGGCAATAGGTGGGGAAGATTTGAGCGAGCACATTATTCAATATCCGGGAACTGCCCTTCCGGGGAAGCGCGGCAACTCTGTTTTATTTGGCCATTCAATATTGCCGATTTTTTATAACCCAAAAAACTACCTTTCAATTTTTTCCCTTCTCCCAACACTTAACATTGGAGACGAGATCGATGTTGATTATGACGGCGTGTCTTATAAATTTAAAGTTGAAACAATGTTTGAGGTTAGGCCCACAGATTTGCAGGTTCTTGACCAAGACTCCTCCGATTCATTTTTGACGCTTGTTACTTGCACGCCTCCGGGCGACCCCGGAAAACCAAAAAGATTGATTGTAAGAGCTAGAATAGTGATACCACAATGAAAACATTAGGAATTGATTACGGCAGAAGTAAGATCGGGTTGGCTATTAGTGAAGGTACTTTAGCTGAACCTTGGAAGGTGATTCGTGTTGATTCGTTTGAAGATGCTGTCGGAAAAGTAATGCAAGTAATAAAAGTAGAACAAGTAGAAAAGGTTGTAGTCGGAATTTCGGAAGGAAAAATGGGAGAAGAGTCCAAAAAGTTTGCAGAAAAAATCGGCGCAGAAACCTTTGACGAAACTTTAACCTCCCTTGATGCCCAAACTCTTTCGAGAGAAGCCGGAATCGGGCAAAAGAAAAGGCGAGAAATGGAAGACGCCTACGCCGCTTCAATTATGCTCCAGAATTATTTGGATCAAAATAGCTAACTTGACCTCAAGCCTTTCATGGTATAATTTGACTACATGTTCAAGAATGCAATTGCTCCCATCCAGGCTTGGCTTCTTTCTCAAGGTCGCTGTGTTGGTTGCGGAACGCCCCTTTCCCAAGGGAAAAGTAAAAAGACTAAGTTTGGAGAACAAGTAATCTGCAAGTGCGGACGCATTTACGTTAAAAAAGACGGAAAATTCCGTCGCGCTCTTTTGGAAGAAGTCTAGACTTCATGCTCAAAAAACTAATATTACTACCACTTCTTGCAACGTTAATCGTCGCCCTTGGAATTTTTTGGTTTTAC
Organism: Patescibacteria group bacterium; assembly: GCA_038061545.1. Lineage (GTDB taxonomy): Bacteria > Patescibacteriota > Microgenomatia > UBA8517 > UBA8517 > JBBTZE01. Next base: position 5,987 of record JBBTZE010000087.1, read on the forward strand.
AGTAACACAAAAGCTCCATCAAATGACTCAAAATTCAGTGATTTTTTGATTACCAAAGGAACCTCCGCCATGCAGGTTGGGAATAATCTTTATAAAGCGGGTCTTATTAAAAGCCCGCTTGCATATAAAATTTACATTCAATTTACAGGTAAATCAGGCAAAATCCCTGCAGGAGAATTCAGAATTGCATCAAATATGAACCTTTTCCAGGTGGTTGAATCGCTTCTAAAGGGACCCATTGAGCTTTGGGTTACGGTTCCGGAGGGGCTAAGACGCGAGGAAATCGCCGCAAAATTTACAGCCGGACTTGACCGCGATCAAACATTTACCGATGAATTTTTGGTAGCTTCAAAAGGCAAAGAAGGAACACTTTTCCCTGATACTTATCTTTTTCCCAAAGATGCATCAGCATCCGCAATAGTCGCCAAAATGACTTCAACTTTCAAATCCAAAACCGCGTCCTTGGATAGTAGCGGTAGCCCACTTTCTTTTCAGGAAAAGTTAATTTTAGCTTCCATTATCGAAAGAGAAACAAAAAAAGATGAAGAACGTCCCATTGTCGCGGGGGTGTTGATGAACAGACTTAACATTGGCATGGCTCTGCAAGTTGATGCCGCGGTCCAATATGCGGTAGGTACTCCAAAGAATTGGTGGCCGATTCTAACCAGAGATGATTTGACATCTGTCTCAAAATTTAATACTTACAAATATGCCGGGCTTCCTCCTTCTCCAATTGCAAATCCGGGAATTTCATCAATAAAAGCGGCCTATGCGCCAAAAGATAGTGACTATTGGTATTACATTCATGATCCGAAAGGGTTAATCCATTATGCCAAGACTTTGTCCGAACATAACGCAAATGTATCCAAATACCTGGAAAAATAGCAATTTAATCCTTGACATTAACAAATATCCTCATATAATCCGATCTTAGGCGTACATCGATGGTACGCACGTCCCGCATCTACTGTGCGGGTTTTGGTGTTTTCAAATAATAATAATGAAGCCTACACATAATCGTCGCAATTTTGGAAAAAAAGAAAAAAACTTACCTGAAATTGATTTGTCTCTCGTCCAGCGCGACTCGTGGAAATGGTTTCTCACAGAAGGCATTAAGGAAGAGCTCATCGCAATTTCTCCAATTGACGATTTTACAGGAAAAAACTGGCAGCTTTCCCTTGGGGAGCATTCACTTGGGCAGCCTTCAATTACCCCCAGACATGCGCAGTTTAAGGGCCTCACTTTCTCTTCTCCATTAAAAATTAGAGCTACACTAACAAACAAAAAAACAGGAAAACAAGTTGATCAGGAAGTATTTTTGGGAGATATTCCTCAAATGACCTCAAGAGGAACATTTATTGTCAATGGAATTGAGCGCGCCGTTATTAATCAAATTGTAAGGTCCCCAGGAGCTTATTTTTCGGGGGAACTTGATGCCTCTTCGGGACGAATTCTCTATAAAGCAGAAGTCAGGCCCCTTCACGGAAGCTGGTTGGAGTTTGAAGTTACTCGCGGGGACCTAATATACGCCAGAATTGATAGAAGAAGGAAAGTTTTGGCCACAGTGCTTCTGCGGGCAATGGGAGTTGAGGCGGAAAGTGAATTTACTTCACTTTTTTCGGAGGTAGATAAAAGTGAAAATCATAAATATATAAGCACTACTCTTGCAAAGGATTCAACAAAATCCCGTGAAGACGCCTTGATTGAAGTTTATAGAAAAATGCGCCCAGGCGAGCCTGCTGTATTGGACAATGCAGAAACCCTTTTTGCAAGTCTCTTTACGGACGGTAGAAGGTACGACCTCGGTAAAGTTGGAAGATTCAAAATCAATAAAAGGCTTGGTCTCACTATGCCGAATGAGAAAGCAACTTGGGTCCTGACCAAACAGGATGTAATAGCTGCTATTAAATACTTGATTGGTCTTCAAAATGGTGCAGGCAGACTGGATGACATTGATCATTTGGCAAATAGAAGGCTCCGAAGAGTTGGAGAGCTTGTTGCTGTTAATGCATTCAGAGTTGGACTTTTGAGGCTTGAGCGAAGTGTAAAGGAGAAAATGAGCTTGATTTCGGCGGATGATAATCCACTTCCGGCCAACTTAATTAATGCGAGGCCGCTTATTGCTTCACTTAATGAATTTTTTAGAAGCAACCAGCTTTCTACAATTTTGGATGACACAAACCCTCTTTCGGAGGTTGATAATCTTAGACGTGTTTCGGTTTTGGGACCGGGTGGAATTAACCGTGAACGCGCCTCCTTCTCAATCCGTGATGTTAATGCATCTCAATACGGCCGAATCGATCCTGTCAGATCTCCCGAAGGACCAAATATTGGACTTGTTACTTACCTTGCGCTTTATGCCAGAATAAACGAGTTTGGATTTATTGAGGCCCCTTATAGAAAAGTTGAAAAAGTCAAAAAAGATTCAAAAGTTATAGCTAAGGTATCCGATGAAATCGTTTATCTTACAGCCGATGATGAAGAGGAGTTTCACTTAACTCACTCAGGGGTTAATGTTGATGCGGACGGATTTATCATCGACAAACGCGTACCGCTTAGGTATAAAGCAAAGTTTATAGAGGGACCTTCCGAGCTGGTTGATTTTATTGACGTAACTCCAAGACAGGTTGTTGGGACATCGGCCTCTTTAATCCCATTCCTGGCAAATGATGAGGGAAACCGCGCTCTTATGGGATCAAACATGCAATGCCAGGCGGTTCCTCTGGTCAATCCTGAATCTCCTATTATAGGAACAGGTATGGAAGAGGTAATTGCAGCCGGAATGAAAAGAGTTCTAAGGGCCATTCATGTGGGTGTTGTTGAGGAAATAAAACCCGACAGAGTTATTGTACGGCTCGACAAAAAGGCAGATCCAGCGGAAATTACATCAGAAGATATTGAATTGACAGATAGCGGAAAGAAAGAAATTTACCACTTAACTAAATTCAAAAGAACCGCACATTCAACTTGCTACAACCAAAAAGTTGTTGTGACTTCTGGTCAAAAACTCAAAACGGGTGACTTGATTGTTGATGGCCCAGCTTCCGATAATGGAGAACTAGCCTTGGGACGCAATTTAACAGTTGCCTACACTAGCTTTGGAGGTTACGGATTTGAAGATGCAATTTTAGTTTCTGATAGACTTGTTAAAGAAGACTTACTAACTTCAATTCACATTGAAGAATATGACGCAGAAGTTGTAGACACCAAATTGGGTCCCGAGGAGTTGACCCGCGATATTCCAAATGTAGCTGAGGCGGAGTTAGCCAATTTGGCATCTGACGGAATTGTGGTAATCGGGGCAGAGGTTGGTCCAAATGATATTTTGGTAGGTAAAATTGCTCCGAAGGGGGAAACTGAGTTGACTTCAGAAGAGCGTTTACTCCGCGCAATCTTTGGTGAAAAGGCCAGAGAAGTTAGGGATACCAGTCTCCGCGTTCCTCATGGAGAAAAAGGAATAGTGGTTGATGTTCAAATGCTTGACCGTGAGGGTGGGGACGAGCTTGGGCCGGGAGTAATCAAAAAAGTTATTGTCAAAGTAGCTCAGATTAGGAAAGTTACAGTGGGGGACAAGGTTGCAGGGCGTCATGGAAATAAAGGAGTTGTATCCCGAATTCTCCCTGTTGCTGATATGCCCTACCTTGCAGATGGAACTAGCGTGGATATAATAATTTCTCCTTTGTCGGTTCTATCACGTATGAACCTTGGGCAGTTGATGGAGGCGCATTTGGGTTGGGCAATTCAAACAAGCGGGGAAAAAGCGGCCCTTCCTGTTTTTGATAAACTTGGCGAAGATACACTTTCTGAAGAGCTCAAAAAAGCCGGACTTCCGGTAACAGGTAAAGCAAGGCTTTACGATGGAAGAAGCGGAGAAGCATTTAAGGAAGATACTGTTGTTGGAGTTGCCTACATCATGAAGCTTATACATATGGTGGAGGATAAAACCCACGCCCGCTCAACCGGCCCATACTCGCTTGTTACTCAACAGCCACTGGGCGGTAAAGCACAAATGGGAGGCCAAAGACTTGGAGAGATGGAAGTCTGGGCGCTTGAAGCACATAGAGCCTCCTACACCCTACAGGAAATGCTTACAATTAAGTCCGACGACGTTTTGGGACGCGCCAAAGCATTTGAGGCAATTGTCAAAGGAACAGATATTCCTGAGGCTACAATTCCTGAATCATTCAGAGTTTTGGTACGAGAATTAAATTCACTGGGACTTTCAATTGAGCCAAAGGGTGTAAGCTACGCTAAAGCCGATGAAGGCTCAGTTCTCGAAGGAGAAGAGTTGGCCAAAGCGGCAGGTGCTGAGATAATTGCAACAGATGAACTGATTGCAAAAGAAGGCACAATGGAAATTGTAGAAGTAGTACAACCCAACTAATATGGACACACAAACTGTTACAAACGACCTTAAAGACTTGGCGGATTTCAAAAGTTTGTCAGTAAAGTTGGCCTCACCCGATGAAATCAGGCGCTGGTCAAGGGGCGAAGTCACAAAACCGGAAACAATTAATTATAGAACCCTAAAGCCGGAAAAAGATGGACTTTTTGACGAGCGAATCTTTGGCCCCACCAAAGATTGGGAATGTTACTGCGGGAAGTACAAAAGAATCAGATATAAGGGTGTAATTTGCGACAAATGCGGAGTCGAAGTTACCCAGGCAAGAGTCAGGCGTGAGCGAATGGGGCATATTACCCTCGCCACCCCAACTGCACACGTTTGGTTTTTTAAAGGAGCACCTTCAAAAATCTCACTTATTTTGGGAGTTGCGCCAAGGGGACTCGAGCAAGTAATTTATTTTGCCAGATATTTGGTAATTGATATTAATGAAGACTTGCGAGTCGATGCTGTCAAAAATATTCAAAAAGCTCAAGACGCCAGGCTTATTGATGTGGTGGAATCATTCAAGGTAAGACGCGATGCGTTGGGACTTGAGGCAAAAGATGCAGGAGCCAAAATTTCTGAAAAAATTAAAGATAAGGAGCAGGCAACGCTTGCAATTTCAGAAATTGAGCTAGACCTCAGGAAAAAAGAAACAGCGATTAGCGAGGAAGAAAAATCCACAATCGAAAAAACTGAACAACTTTTTGGGAACCTAATGTCTGTTATAAAAGGACTTAAACCTTTAAGTATTCTTTCTGAGGAGGAATACGACGAACTTTCAGAGCACAATGCGGCCTCTTTCTTTACAGTAAAAATGGGTGCGGATGCAGCCCTTTCCGCACTGGAAAAGATTAATTTGGAAGAAATTTCAAAAGAAATCAAGAAAGAAATAGTCACAATAAAGGGCGGGAGCTCAAGATATATTAAAATCGTTAAAAGACTCAAACTTGTTGATGGCCTCCGTCGCGCAAAGGTTAATCCTGCCTGGATGGTTATTAAAGTTCTCCCGGTACTTCCTCCCGACCTTCGTCCCATGGTTCAACTTTCAGGAGGTAGGTTCGCAACAAGCGACTTAAACGATCTTTATAGGCGTGTAATTAACCGAAATAATCGCCTTAAGCATTTAATCGGTCTTGGGGCTCCTGAAATAATTCTTAGAAATGAAAAAAGAATGTTGCAGGAAGCGGTTGACTCTTTGATTGACCAATCCCAAAGGAAAGCAACAAGAAAGTCACGTGGCCGTCAACCATTAAGATCGTTATCCGACATGCTTCGCGGAAAACAGGGTAGATTTAGACAAAACCTTCTTGGAAAACGTGTCGACTATTCTGGTAGGAGCGTCATTATAGTTGGACCTGAGCTAAAACTTACTCAGTGCGGACTTCCAAAAGATATGGCACTTGAGATGTTTAAGCCGTTCGTTCTTCGGGAAATGATTGCCAGGGGAATCGCACCAAACGTTAAAAGCGCCAAAAACATGCTTGATAAACGTCCGCCTGAAGTTTTTGACATTTTAGAGGAAATTACAAAAGATCATCCAATTCTTTTGAACCGCGCCCCAACCCTACATAAACTTTCTATTCAAGCTTTTTATCCAATACTCATTGAAGGAAGCGCAATTCGTCTTCACCCTGCGGTTTGTGCGGGCTTTGGTGCTGACTTTGATGGAGATCAAATGGCTGTTCATATCCCTCTTTCCACTCAATCAATTGAAGAGGCAAAAACCCTCATGCTTCCTACAAATAATTTACTAAGATCCTCAGACGGGGCTCCTGTTGCAACACCATCATCAAAAGAAATGGCGCTTGGGGTTTACTACCTCACAAGTGAGGATACAAGACTTCCCGTTTTTAACACTGTTTTTGGAGACCGCGAAGAAGCAGTTACTGCTTATCAATCGGGACTTGTTGAACCAAGACAAAAAGTTTTGGTTAGAACCGGCGGAAAAATAATTGAGACAACTGTCGGAAGAATTCTCTTTAACGAAGTCTTACCTGAAAATTTTGAATTTGTAAATGAAGGCGCAACATCGTCAATTATCAAAAGCCTTTTTGTTAAAGCTTACGCGGTGGTATCAAAAGATAGGGTTGTTCAAATGGTTGACGATATTAAGGATCTTGGATTCTTTGGAGGAACCATGTCTGGCCTTTCATTCGGAATTTTTGACGCAAAACTTTATCCGGGGAAGTCGGCTGTTTTGGCGGAGGCAGACAAAAGAGCCTCGGATATTGACGATAACTTTGGCCAGGGCTTAATTACCGCTGAGGAAAAAAGAAGGCTTACACAAGAAGTTTGGATTGAAGTTTCAGAAGATTTGGCCGACAAAACCTGGGCCGAGCTTGAGCCAACTAATCCAATAAGACTTGTAATTGATGCAAAAGTAGGGCGCGCCTCAAGAGATCAAGTTAAACAGCTTTCCGCTATCCGCGGACTTGTTGTTGATCCATTGGGAAAAATAGTTGAACTTCCGATTAAAAGTAATTTCAGAGAAGGGCTTTCCATTTTTGAATATGTCACTTCCAGCCGCGGTTCCAGAAAAGGACTAACAGATACTGCAATTAAAACTGCCGATGCCGGATATTTGACAAGAAGGCTGGTTGACGTTGCCCACGATGTTTTGATCAGAATTGAAGACTGCGGATCAAAAGAGGGCCTGTTAATTTCAAAATCGGTAAGGCCAAACATATTTAATTCAAGAATACTGGGGAGAATTGCCGCATCGGATGTTTCCGGTAAAAAGAAGAGTGTAATTGTTGCAAGCGGTGACATTATTGATGAGGAAATAATTAAAAAGATTGAAGAATCGGGAATTTCCGAAGTTACTGTCCGTTCCCCACTTACTTGTCAGGCAAGATATGGAATGTGTGCAAAGTGCTACGGGCTCGATTTGGGAACCAAGATGGTTGTTGATCTTGGAACTCCTGTTGGCGTAATTGCCGCCCAGTCAATCGGTGAGCCGGGAACTCAGCTTACTCTTCGTACCAAGCACGCAGCCGGAGTTGCAGGTGTAGTTGACGTTACTCAAGGACTTCCAAGAGTGGAGGAACTATTTGAAAGCAGAACCCCTAAAGTACTATCTGCACTTTCAGAAATTCCAGGAAAAGTCACAGTTTCAGAGGGTGAGGAAGGTTGGAAAGTGACAGTTACAGCCAAGGGTACGCCAAAGGAGGAAAGGGAATATATTATTCCAAAAACACTGCAGCTTGCAGTTACCGATGGCCAGTTGATCGATTCAGGAGTCGCTCTTGCACATGGGCCACTGGACCTCAAAGAAATTCTTTCAATAAAAGGCCTAAAAGCAGCGCAGGAATATTTGGTTTCAGAAGTTCAAAAAGTCTATGAATCTCAGGGAATTCCAATAAATGATAAGCACATTGAAGTAATTGTCAGAAAGATGAGTGATGAGGTAAGAGTTGTGACTCCGGGCGACACTCCTTTCCTTCCTGGAGACGTTGCAAGTAGGGCATCATTTGAAGAGGAAAACGAGAAAGTATTGGCAGCAGGAGGCGAGCCGGTTTCCGCCCAGCAAGTAATTCTTGGAATTACAAGACGCTCACTTTATACTGAAAGCTGGCTTTCAGCTGCATCATTTGAGCAGACAACAGATATTTTGACCGAGGCTTCCCTTTTGGGACGTGAAGACAGATTATTGGGACTAAAAGAGAATGTCATTATTGGAAGATTAATCCCGGTATCTGCAGAAAGAGCTGCAATGCCCCAAAGTGTAGCTCCAAACAAAGTCAACTAATATGCCAACAATTAATCAATTAACCAAAAAAGGCAGAGGCAGAATCAGAAAAAAGGCAAAAACAGCCTCACTTAAGCGTTGGTTTAATGCAAAAGACAGAATTTTTGGTGAAAATGCTTCTCCTTTCAAAAGAGGGGTAGTCCTGGCCGTTCGTACAATGACTCCAAGAAAGCCAAACTCGGCTCTTCGTAAGGTTGCAAGAGTCAGACTTTCCAATAAACAAGAAATTACAGCCTACATTCCGGGAGAGGGACACGAGCTTGCCGAACACTCTATCGTAATGGTCAGAGGGGGTCGCGTTAAAGACTTGCCAGGTGTAAGATACAAAGTTGTCAGAGGAAAGTTTGACACTACCGCAGTCGTGGGAAGACAAAACGGAAGAAGTAAATATGGAGCCAAAAAAGGGCAAGCTGTGACAGCAAAATAATGTCAAATGATAAAAAGACAAATGCTAAATTTATCATTTAGTTTTTTAGCATTTAGAATTTAATAGATATGGCAAGAAAAGGAACAACAAAACAAAGAAAAACTGAACAAGATCCTATTTATGGGAGCGTGTTTATTACAAAGCTTATCAATAGGAGTATGTATGATGGCAAAAAATCAGTTGCCCAAAAAGAAGTTTACGGGGCACTCGACCTCATTAAAGAAAAAACCAAAGAGGACCCAATAAAAGTTTTTGACAGAGCGCTTGAGAATATTAAGCCAACAATGGAAGTCAGGGCCAAGCGTGTTGGAGGAGCTGCCTACCAGGTCCCGCAAGCGGTAAGGGGCGCCAGAAAAGATTCACTCGCCATTCGTTGGTTAGTTGAAATTTCCAACAAAAGATCAAATTCAGAATTTCATACTTATGCAGAAAAGCTGGCGGCTGAGATTATTGATGCCGCGAGTGGCGAAGGCGGAGCGGTCAAGAAAAGACAGGAAATCGAGCGTGTAGCTGAAGCTAATAAGGCATTTTCGCATTTTAGATGGTAAAAAATCAATATGGCAGAAAGATACACTATTCCAATAAATAGAAAACAGGGTGCCGTTTTGTCTACACTTGGTTGTACTGTGGAAGAAAAAGCAAACAACTATTCTTATATTGGGGTAGAATTTGCAAAAGACGAAGAGAAGAAGACTGTTGAGGAATTAATAGGTAAAGGTTTATTGGTTAGAGAAGCGGATAAACTAATTCAAACTGATTTAGGGAAAGACGTTGCATTTAAGTTCGGGGCTACGATTTTGTACGAGGATTAAATAATTGAGAATCTAACAAAGAAACAGTACTGTGATTCGAATCATAGTACTACATCAGTTTAAATTATAATGGCTCTTCTCGCTTCCACTTTTTTTCGCGTTTAGATTTTTTCCATTCTCCAATATTCGCTCCCTTTGGTGGAAGTGGAGTTAAAATATCGAGTAGCTCTGACAAGGCTGATTTAGCAACTTTTCTTTTAAGAATGTCTCCCAAGATTTTTTTGTATCCCTTTCCTTGCAACGCAAAAACAGCGTGAATTTTTGCAATGGTTCCTTTGCTTACCTTTAAAGTTTTTGAAATCTGAACGTACGTGTATTTATTTTCAAGTAAAAGAAACGCAACAGCCACTCTTTTAGCCATCATTATTTTTTCAACTGGGGAAAGTAAATCATTCAAGAAATCAACTACTTCGCTTGAACTTTTTGTATTTTTAACAGATTCGATAAAAACTCTATAAACCTTTTCTTCGATTACAGGGGACATAAAATGCTTCGAAACCTGTGTCATGTCTTTATATATTTATAGTACCATGATTCGAATCATGGTACTAATTGAGGCTGGAAACAGCAATATCGTAAACACTTTAGATTATTATCGAATAATTGATTTATGAGCAAGGAAAGAGTAATCTTCACCCATTATGGCAAAAATTAGTGCGGAAGGAATCGTTTGTCCAGCGCTTCAGGCAGCTTACGAAAGAGCTATGAAAAAAGCGTTTGATAAAGGACGAATGCCAAAAAGTAATGTTAGATGGCCTTCCGAATATGGAAACTATGTTTCAGTCAAAGGAGCTTTGGAAGGATCTGATGCTTGTCTAGAATACGGTAAGAAGATTGAAGTTGATTTACATTTAAATCAGATTAAGGGTGCTCACGATGAGGAAAGGAATCCAATAAAAGTTTCCGGAACAGAATGTAAGAAAAAGGAAGGCAAGAAATAGTAATCATTGAATTAAGCCTCACTCCCTGCTAAAATCACTCTTGTCCTTCGACTTCGCTCAGGATTGTAACTTCTTAATTGTTTAAGATTACTATAGTGGTGAGCGAACGAAGTGAGTCGAACCATGGCAGAAGTAGCAAAGAAAAAAGCAAGTATAGTTGTAACGGCAACAAAGGACCGTAATGTTTCCTATGAAAAGATCCGTAATATCGGCATTATTGCCCATATTGATGCCGGTAAAACCACAACCACAGAAAGACTTCTTTTTGAGACGGGCCGAACGTATAAGTTAGGATCCGTCGATGAAGGAACAACCGTTACCGACTGGATGGCCCAAGAAAGAGAACGTGGAATTACAATCGTTTCTGCTGCAATCACCGCTTTTTGGGACTTAAAAAAGGCCACTTCGGTCGAAGCCGGTCACTACAGAATTAATTTGATTGACACCCCCGGCCACATTGATTTTACAGCAGAAGTTGAACGATCACTCCGCGTTTTAGATGGTGCCGTAATGGTTTTTGACGGCAGAACGGGTGTTGAATCCCAATCAGAAACCGTGTGGAGACAGGCAGACAAATATAATGTTCCAAGAATTTGTGTTCTTAACAAATTGAACCTAATTGGAGCCGATTTTGAGGGTTCATTGGTTTCTATCAAAGACAGGCTTGGTGCCAATGCAGTGCCTGTAATTTACCCAATTGGCCAGGAGCATGAACACCGTGGAGTAATTGATTTGATAACAATGAAGGCACTTACCTATAAAGATGTTGCCGATGCCGGTTTAACCGAAGGGGAAATCCCATCAGATCTTCTGGAAGTCGCCAAAAAATACAGAACCGATCTTTTGGAGCGTGCATGTGAGTTTGATGATGAGGCACTGGCCAAGTTTTTGGAAGGCCAAGAGATTGATGAAGTTACACTTAAAAAAGCAATCAGAAAAGGTGTAATTTCCGGTAAACTTTTCCCAATTTTTGGCGGAGATAATAGAACCGCAGAAGCTCAGCTTCTTTTGAACGGCGTTGTTGAATATTTGCCTTCCCCAAATGATTTGCCGCCAGTCGAAGGAATTGATCAAAAAACTGGAGAAAAAACTACCCGTGAGCGCAAAAACGAGGCTCCTTTTTCAGGTTTGGCATTTAAAATCATGACCGATCCGCACGTAGGACGCTTGGTTTATGTCCGTGTTTATTCGGGAAAACTTTCGGCAGGACAGCAGGTTTATAACTCCACCAAGCAAAAATACGAAAGAATTGGAAAGCTTATTCTTCTTCACGCGGATCAACGTGAGCTTATCGAAGAAGCCTATGCAGGAGAAATTGTGGCTGTGGTAGGAATTAAAGACACTTCAACCGGGGACACCTTGTGTGATCCTGATCACCAACTTAACCTGGAATCAATCAGCTTCCCGGAACCTGTTATTTCACTGGCCATTGAACCTGCAACCAAGAGCGACCAGGAGAAAATGGGACTGGCACTTGGCAAGCTTTCCGATGAGGATCCAACCTTCAGAATTAAGAGTAACCCGGAAACCGGCCAAACCATTATTAGTGGTATGGGGGAACTGCAACTTGAAGTGCTCGTAGACCGCATGAAACGTGAATTTGGGGTCGTTGCCACAACCGGAGCACCACAAGTAGCCTACAAAGAAACTATCAAGAAAGAGGGCGTTGGTGAAGGTAAATACATCAGGCAAACCGGAGGTCGTGGTCAGTACGGACATTGTTTACTTAGGATCGAGCCAATGGGCAGGGGTGAGGGATTTGAATTTAAAAGCGAAATCAAGGGCGGTGCCATTCCACAGGAATACATTAACCCAATCGAAAAAGGTGTCAAAGAAAAAATGGAGAATGGAATTTTGGCAGGGTTTCCTATCGTTGACATGAAGGTCGCGGTTTACGATGGAAGCTATCACGACGTCGATTCTTCAGAAATTGCGTTTAAGATCGCAGGAAGCATGGCCTTGACCGACGCTTTTGGAAAGTCCAGCCCGATTCTTCTTGAGCCTATCATGAAAGTTGAAGTTTCAACTCCCGACGAATTTATGGGAGACGTGATTGGGGACTTGTCCAGTAAACGCGCCCAAATTTCCGGAAGTGAGAAGAAGGGAACAATGACAATTATTAATGCTACAACCCCACTTGCTGAGCTTTCAGGATATGCAACCAAATTGAGATCTCTTACTCAAGGGCGTGCATCATATTACATGGAGCCATCCCACTACGAAGAAGTTCCAAACAACATTACTCAGGCAATTATTGCCAAAGCAGGCAAGATTGAAATGCCTCGCGGCTAAACTCCTCTAATTTTCTCTAAATTCCTGTAAATCAGTATATTTGCTGTTTTTGAAGCTGAATTTAAATTTTTTAGTATCTTCCTTAATCCACATTTTTTCTCTCTTTGTTTTATAGTCTTTTTCATCCACAAAACAATGAGCGTAGATTTCGTTTTTACCACGCTTTTCTTCAAAATAAACTTCGGCCAGTTTTCCGTTTACTTTCCCAAAACACCACATAGCTGATTTTATCAGATGGGGCATTATCAAGCCAAATATTCAATATTGACACTCCATCTCAAAACAAGTATTTTGGCGTAATGGCAGATTTAGATTTATCAAATATTACATTCCAAGAACTTAACGAATTATTAGAAAACGGCACCATTACTATGGTACGAGAGGTAGGAACCTCATGGTCTTTGAAGGCGGGTGAAAAAACAGTAGGCATGGTTAATGCTGATACACTGTTAGGCGAGGCGGTAGTTTCTGTCGGCGGGAGGGAATTGGGTAGATTTGATCCAAATGAGCGATGATTGGTATTGTCCCCACTTCGCCCAAGGCTTCGCGGGGCAGGCACTCCTTAGTGACTATTGACATAGTCAATTAGCCTCGAATATAATACACTTACTTGGGGCAGATGGTGCCTCTTGTTTTTTGAGAGTCGAGTTTGTATAATTGCCTCTCTAGTATCTAATATCTGGTCACTAATATCTAATAATATGGCAGACGCAAAACAAAAATTTGATAGAACAAAGCCACACGTAAACATTGGTACTATTGGTCACGTTGACCATGGTAAGACCACTTTGACTGCTGCAATTTCTACAGTTTTGTCCAAACAACCGGGAAACACCTCAAAAGCTTACAAATTTGACGAGATCGATAATGCTCCTGAGGAAAAAGAAAGAGGAGTTACAATCAACATCTCCCACATTGAGTACGAAACCGCAAAAAGACATTATGCCCATATTGACGCCCCGGGGCACGCCGACTACATCAAAAACATGATTACAGGTGCTGCACAAATGGACGGTGCAATTCTTGTCATCTCGGCAGCTGATGGGCCCATGCCACAAACCCGTGAGCACGTTATTTTGGCCAGACAGGTCAATGTTCCTTCCATTATCGTTTTCCTCAATAAATGCGACACAGTTGATGACCCGGAAATCATTGATTTGGTTGAGGCAGATGTCAGAGAACTCCTTAAGAAATACCAATATCCGGGAGATGAAGTTCCTGTTATCAGAGGCAGTGCTCTTAAGGCTATGGAAGGCGATGCTGATGCAGAAAAGAAAATCATGGAACTTATGGATGCGGTTGATACATACATTCCAACCCCAGTCAGAGACACAGAAAAGCCGTTCCTTATGCCAGTTGAAGATGTATTTACAATCTCCGGACGCGGAACAGTTGTTACAGGTAGGGTTGAGCGCGGAATAGTTAAGCTTAATGAGGAGCTTGAGATAATTGGACTTAAGGATACTCAAAAAACAGTCGTAACCGGCCTTGAAATGTTCAGAAAGCTTCTTGATGATGCTCAAGCCGGAGACAATGTTGGAGTACTTATCAGAGGAATTGAGAAAAACCAAGTTGAGCGCGGACAAGTTCTTGCAAAAATAGGAACAGTCAAAGCTCACACAGAATTTGACGCGGAAGTCTATATTCTTAGCAAAGAAGAGGGTGGGCGTCATACTCCATTCTTCACAGGTTATAAGCCTCAGTTCTACATTAGAACTGCAGACGTAACAGGAGAAGCAACTCTTCCTGAGGGAATCGAAATGGTTATGCCTGGGGACAATGCCAAGATGAAAGTTAAGCTTATTGCCCCGGTGGCCTTGGAAGAAGGACTTAGATTTGCAATCAGAGAAGGCGGGCACACAGTTGGAGCAGGCGTCATTACTAAAGTAACAGCATAATAGGAAAGCACATTAAAGATGGCTACAGGAAGACTTAGAGTCAAACTCAAAAGCTACGATCACCGTGTGATCGATGAAGCGGCAGCGAAGATAGTCGATACTGCTTTGGCTTCCGGTGCAAAAATTATTGGTCCGATTCCTCTCCCCACAAAAAGAACCCTAATGGCAGTCAAAGAAGGTCCTTTTGTAGACAAAGACGCCCAGGAGCATTTTGAAATTCTGGTTCATAAACGCCTAATCGATATCATCGACCCCTCCCCCCGCACAGTCGATTCCCTTGGGAATCTAGACCTTCCTGCAGGCGTGTCAATCGAAATAAAAATGTAACGCAAGTTACATTTACTTCTACGCCGAGTGCCCCGTCAAAATCGCTCTTTGAGCCGTGAACGAATAGTTCCCAAAAGGTGAAAGGTAAGATTGACTGGGGCTGGAGTCAGTATTGAGATTAAGATGTAATTATCCTATAACTCTTGACTTCTTCTTCTTCTTCTTCTGTTAGGATTCCCCCAGCTTGCACATTTTGGCTTAAAAAGACAAATTTTTCTATTCTAACGATGATGATGAAGAGGAGATAAAATGAACCGTTTAATTCGTGTTGAAAGCCATCCGAACAGCCGTGTTCGTGATTTTCATATCAACCGCGTGGTTTCTCAGTCAGTAATTGAACATTTCATGCGCCCTTTGCGGGATAGCTCAGAGAGCTATCTTACAAAAGTTGGTGATCCAGGCGCAGAAGTTGTCCGTTCACTTATGCGTCTTCCGGGCGTCACTGAGATTTTCATCAAACCCTATGAGATAGGTGTTCATATCTCTGAGGTTCATGACTGGGATTCTCTGGAGCCGAGCGTACTTCGGGTACTTTGCACCAAAGTGTTCGGCACAGATCCCGACGACGTTCAGATCGAACACAAGTAAAGAGCCTTTGCCAAAATGCGCAAGACTGGCCTAGCGCTAATGATAATAGAGGATTTCCTCTTTTTGAAATTAGTGCTAGGTCTTTCTTGTTTTATGAGGCTGATTGACCTTGTTGCAATATTAAGATATAATGCGTCTATGACATCCAATGTGGATGGCTGTCAGCGCGTAAGCGCTGTCATAACAAGAAGTGGATAGACTAAAAACAACTACCACAATTAGTAGTCTTTGAAGGAATCTTCTTTTTGAAGCGCCTTTCAGAGGCGCTTTTTTTTGTTTAATGTCCCTCGACTCTTTTGAGATCGTTCGGGATCCAGAACAAATATGAATTTAAATACAATACTCGGTTCAAAAAGTGGCATCAGCCAGACCTTCGTCAATGGTTTACGGATTCCGTCCACCAAAGTTGTGGCTGGTCCATGCGTGGTCACAGGAATTAAAAGTATGGATAAGGACGGTTACTGGGCAATTCAGTTAGGTTTCGGGAGTAGAACTTCAAAAAATATTTCAAGAGCTGTAAAAGGTCATTTAAAACACTTTCTGGCAAAGCCAGATCCTGCTCTGTCTGGCACAGCCAGACCTAGCTCTGCAAGGCAGGACAAAAG
This sequence comes from Patescibacteria group bacterium, assembly GCA_038061545.1. GTDB lineage: Bacteria > Patescibacteriota > Microgenomatia > UBA8517 > UBA8517 > JBBTZE01. Next base: position 22,012 of record JBBTZE010000087.1, read on the forward strand.
CACTCAGCTTCAAAATTACCCCAAGCATATACGCGAAATTAGAGTCGATTCTGCGCCAGAGTTCAAAGTCGGAGACGTAATTACACTCTCCGATATTTTTTCTGTTGGAGATCTTATTTCAGTAACTGGGATCAGTAAAGGAAAAGGCCATGCCGGAGTTGTTAAAAGACATCACTTTAGGGGGGGACCAAAGACTCACGGACAATCAGATCGCCACAGAGCTCCAGGATCAATCGGACAAACAACAACTCCGGGACGCGTTTACAAAGGGAAAAGGATGGCAGGAAGAATGGGTGGGGAAACCGTGACAATCAAAAATGTCCATGTAATTGGAATCGATAAAGAAAAAAACGAAATGTTAATTTCTTCACCAATTCCGGGAGCCCCAAACGCAATTTTGACAATAATTAAGCTTGCCGCAGGGTCTTTGGCCGACCTTGAACACGAAGTTGAGGCAGTAGTAATTGAAGAGGCACCGGCAGAACCAGCCTCCGCTCCAGCCGACGCCAAGGCTATGGCTGGCAAGGAAGCTACGGCGAACCAAGGGGAAGTTAAAGAATAATCATGACAAAAATAAATACATACAGCTTAAAAGGAACAAAAACAGAGGACACAAACCTTCCAAAGGAATTATCCCAAAAAGTTAAGCTTGGCGTTCTGGCACAAGCTATCCATATTTATGAAGCCAGAAGCCACATCGGATTTTCCAAAGTTAAAACCAGAGCAGAGGTCAATAGAACCACCAAAAAAGTTTATAAACAAAAAGGAACCGGTGGCGCCAGACACGGAAGCAGGCGCGCTCCAATCTACGTTGGTGGAGGAGTTGCCCACGGACCAAAGATAGAAAAAAGAGCAGTCGGAATTACCAAGGCTTTTAGGGCCTTGACCAAAAATATGGCAATTTCCCAAAAAGTGGGAAGAGGTGAAGTTGTAGCCGTATCTGGGGTCGCAAAAGCTGCAAAAACAAAAGATTTTGGGCAACTTTTAAAAGTTTTTGCCAAGGAATTTCCAAAGGCCAAAAAGTTTTCCTTTGCATTTGCAAAAGAAAATGCAGATATTAGAAAAGTCGTCTCAAACATTAAAAATGTCGGAGTTCACCAATTTTCAGACATAAACGTTTTGGATATTTATAGAGGCGGAGTTTTGGTTTTGGACAAGGACATATTCTTATGAAATTAATTCCAATTTACACAGAAAAAAGCACAATCTTAGCAAAGCAGGGAAAATACACTTTCTCGGTGGATTTGACTGCAGGGAAAATTGCCATCAAAAAGGCAGTTTTGGATGTTTTTGGGGTACACGCAGTCGATGTTCGCACAATAAGGACTTATGTCGAGCACAAAAGAAACGCCAGAGGCACAAAAATGAAAGTAAGAGCTGTCAAAAAGGCAATTATTACAATAAAAGAAGGCGAGAAGATGGATTTATTTGAAGAAAGGAAGAAGTCCCGGTGAGATAGCATCAGATGCATCTCACGGGATCCCGTTAGATGCTCTGAAAGAGCTATCTAACTGGGAAAAAAATAATATGCACAAACTAAAAAGAATACTAAAAAATAAAGCCGGAAGAAGACTTGGAAGAGTCTCCGTTCGCCATCAAGGTGGCCGCGAAAAAAGGCAATTACGCTTAATCGACTTTAAAAGAAACAAGCTTGAAGTTTGGGCAAGAGTTGAGGTCATTGAATACGATCCAAACAGAAACGCCGAGATTGCGTTAGTCGTATACGTTGACGGAGAAAGAAGGTATATTTTAGCCCCCGTTGGGCTTAAAATGGGAGATCGCGTGGTGAGCTCTGAAAGCGCGCCAATTGAGCCCGGTAACACCCTTCCCTTGAGCGCGATTCCGGTTGGAACTCAAATTCATAATATTGAAATTAGGCTCGGAAAAGGTGGACAGGTAGTTAAAAGCGCAGGCTCATTTGCAGTTATTTTTGGAAGAGAAGAAGAATACGTTTTGGTTAAACTTCCATCAGGGGAAATTAGGAGATTTAATCCAAAGGCCTATGCCTCAATCGGACAAGTTGGCAATGTTGAGCATAAAAATGAAATTATCGGAAAAGCCGGAAGAAGAAGGCACATGGGAGTGCGTCCAACTGTAAGAGGAGTTGCCCAACATCCTGATTCCCATCCACACGGTGGAGGAGAAGGCAGATCTGGAGTCGGTATGAAGCATCCAAAGACTGTTTACGGTAAAAGTGCCGTTGGAAACACCCGAAACAAAATGAAATATTCCAATCGCTTGATTGCTCAAAAAAGAAAGGGAGCAAAAGGAGTAGTAGCCAGTAAATAAATATGTCACGATCAAATAAAAAGGGACCATACGTTGACCCAATCTTAGTTAAAAAGATTGAAAAAGGTATGGGGACAAAAGAAAACCCAATCAAAACTTGGTCAAGGGGTTCCCAAATCGCGCCTAGTTTTGTGGGTAAATATTTCCAAATCCACAACGGTCGCATCTTTATTGACGTATTTATAACTGAAGATATGGTTGGTCACAGACTCGGCGAGTTTGCTGCAACCCGCACATTCAGAGGACATGGAGAAATTGTAAAGAGAACACAGGACAAGACCTAACATTATGGAAAAAACATACATCAGTACACAAAAATATTTGATAACAAGCCCAAGAAAATTGAGACTAGTGGCCGTTATGGTCAAAAAGTTAAAGCCGGTAACTGCAATTGAACAAATGCCTTTTATCGCAAAGCGCGCATCCGAGCCACTGCTTAAAGTAATTAAAACAGCAGTTGCTAATGCAAGGAATCTTGGAGCATCCGATACCGATTTAATTTTCAAAGAAATTCAAATTGGTGAAGGACCAAGACTTAAGCGCGGAAGAGCGGCAAGCAGAGGACGCTGGCACCCATATGCAAAGAGAATGTCACACATAAGAGTAGTTCTAACAACAAAAGCAAAAATCAAAAATGGGACAAAAAGTTAATCCAATCGGCATAAGAATAGGAACATTTTTACCTTGGAGATCAAGGTGGTTTTCCGACTCTGCAACATTTAAGGATTTCTTACTTGAGGACATTAAAATAAGACGTGGACTTACGGAAAAGCTAAAGCTTGCAGGAGTAACGGGAGTAGAAATCGAAAGACTTCCAAAAAGTTTGGTAATTGTGATTACAGTTTCAAGGCCGGGTGTGGTTATTGGTAGGGGAGGCTCAGGAATTGAAGACGTCAAAAAGTTTGTTCTTGAGATCATCAAAAAAGTCCGCGGCAAGAATCTTAAGGATGTTAAGATTGATATTCGTATTAACGAGGTCAAAAATCCCGAAATTTCGGCCCAACTTGTGGCAGAAAGAATAGTGTCCGAAATGGAAAGAAGAATTCCCCACAGACGCGCAGTTACAAAAGCGATCGAAAGAGTTATGAGCTCGGGTGCTAATGGGATTAAAGTTACCTTAAGCGGACGCGTGGGCGGTGCCGAAACTTCAAGAACAGAAAAGTTCAAAGCAGGTTCGGTTCCAACACAAACCTTAAGAGAAAGTATCGATTATGCACAGGTTCCCGCAGCTTTAAAAAGAGGATATGTCGGAGTCAAAGTCTGGGTGCATAAGAAGGGGGAAAGCCAGTAATTAGTAAATAGCCATTAGATATTAGTAAAAACTAATGTCTAAGCTAATAACTAACTACTAATCGCTAATTACTAAACTATGTTACAACCAAAAAGAAGAAAATATATAAAAGAGTTTAGAGGAAGAAGAAGGGGTTTGGCCACCCGCGGCAATACTTTGGCTTTTGGTGACTTTGGTCTTAAAGCCCAGGAAGTTGCTTGGGTGACATCGGCACAGATTGAGGCTGCCAGACGCGCAGCCACACACGCTCTTAAAAAAGGTGGAAGAGTTTGGATCAGGATTTTCCCGGATAAACCAATTACCAGCCGTCCCGCGGGAAAGCGAATGGGAAGCGGAAAAGGTGAAATTTCAACTTATGTGGCTGTTGTTAAACCGGGTGCCATTATGTTTGAGATTGCCGGGGCAACTGCGGATGTTGTCAAAATTGCATTTCATAAAGCCGCAGCAAAGTTGCCAATTGCCACCAAAATAGTAAGTAGGGAAAACAGTTCCTGAAATAGGCGTAGCATATTGTTACGTAACAAGTTCAGGATGACATAAAATGAAGACAAAAGAATTTAAAGATTTAAAAGGTAAAAAAATAGAGGATTTGGCAAAGTTGATTGTAGCCAAAAAGCTTGAGCATGCCAAAGCAAAGGCCAAAATGGCACAAGGAAACGAGAAAAATCTTAAACTGGCCAAGAATTTAAGGCTGGATATTGCTAGAATAGCAACTCTGATTACAGAAAAATCATTTATATGAAAATATTTATCGGACGCGTCATTAGTACAAAACGGTTGAAAACCGCTACTGTCACAGTGGAAAATATTGTTATTCATCCTTTATACAAGAAAAGATTCAGAAGACTAAGGAAATATTCAGTACACGACGATAAGGGGGTAAAAGTAGGGGACACGGTCAAATTCATAACAACCAGGCCATATTCAAAAACAGTCAGATGGGCAATCACCGAGATTGTAGAGAACAAGAATAAAAAGAAAGTCCCAGTGAGATAGCATAAAATGCATCTCACGGGATCCCGTTAGATGCTCTGAAAGAGCTATCTAACTGGGAGAGGAATGATAAATAAAAAAATATGTTGCAATTAAGAAGCATGATAACGCCAGCCGATAATAGTGGAGCCAAGAAACTCATGATTATTGGTGTTCCCGGAAGAATTGGGAAAGTAGCCTCTTTGGGACAAGTAGTTCTTTGTGTAGTCAGAGGTGCCGATTCAGGAGGAGTTTTGGCGGATCACGAAAAAGTTAACGTTTTGATCGTAAGAACAAGAAAAGAAGTTGGAAGAAAAGACGGAACCTACATTCGTTTTGACGATAACGCGGGAGTTGTTATTGATAAACAAGGATTACCCCGTGGAACCCGAGTTTTGGGGCCCGTAGCCCGTGAAGTTAAAGAAGTTGGATACAACAAAATTGCATCACTTGCCAGAGAAGTCGTGTAAGTCAGATCCTGAAATGAATTCAGGAATAAATATATGTTGAAATTTAAAACAGGGGACACAGTAAAAGTAACAGCAGGAAAAAGCAAAGGTTTTGAGGGTAAAATTGAAAAAATTAACCCTGAAAATATGACGGCTATTGTGCCTGGTGCCAATCTTTACAAAAGAGCCATTAAAACTCAAGGAGATGTAAAAGGCGGAATGTACGATATTCCAAGAGCGCTCTCATTTGGCAAAATTGCAGTAATTTGCCCAAAATGTAAAAAAATGACCAGAATTGGGTTTAAATTCGCGGGTGACGAAAAGATCCGGATTTGTAGAAAGTGCGGAAAGGAAATCTAACTTTATGACAAAATCAAGATTACAAGAAAAATACGAAAAAGAAATTAAAAAGACTCTGGCTTCCGAGTTTGCCATCAAAAACACAATGGCGACTCCAAAACTTGTCAAAGTTGTTATTAATATGGGAGTAGGAAATGTGGCCAAAAACGAGAAGGGTTTAGCCGATCTCAAACGTGACTTTGCACTTGTTGCGGGACAGATGCCATCCGTACGTGCCGCAAAAGTTTCAATCGCATCCTTTGGCCTTCGTGCCGGAATGCCGGTTGGATTATCCGTTACATTAAGAGGAGGACATATGTATTCGTTCCTGGACAGGCTCTTTTCTGTTACACTTCCACGTCTCCGCGATTTCAGGGGAGTAACGGCCTCCAGCTTTGATAAACAAGGAAATTACACATTGGGCTTAACCGAGCACACGGTATTCCCTGAGATTGATATAAGCAAATCCGCCCCCGCACATGGAATGGAAATTACGGTTGTAACAACCGCCGGAAACATCGAAAGATCCAAGAGATTGCTTGAGTTACTTGGATGCCCTTTTGAGAAGGGAGAACAAAAATGAGCACAACAGCAAAAGAAGTAAGAGAATCAAAGAAATTAAAATTTTCGGTGCGGTACAGAAACAGATGCCGTCTTTGCGGACGTGGCCGAGGCTACATGAGAAAATTCGGACTTTGTAGATTATGCTTTAGGGAACATGCCATGCGCGGCGAAATCCCGGGAGTTAGAAAGGCCAGTTGGTAATCAATATAAGCGAAGCTTGAAATATACATTATGAAAAAACTAACCAGAACAAATTATTCAATCGGTGACTTTTTGATAAGAATCAAAAATGCAGGCATGGCCGGAAACAAAGAGGTTGTGGCCGTTACTAACACTAAAGTTGCAGCTCTTGCCAACACCTTAAAGAAAATGAGAATTTTGGATACTGTAGCCGTCAAGGATGGGCTTATTACAGTAACCCTAGCATTCCAAGACAAAAAGCCGGTACTAATGGACCTCCGGCTTGTAAGTAAGCCCGGACTCAGGATTTACATGACAATAGCAGATATTGAAGCCAAGCGCGGACCATCAACATTTGTGATCTCTACGCCAAAGGGCGTACTATCGTCTAAAGAAGCCAAAAAACTAAGAGTAGGCGGAGAAGTAATCGCAGAAATCTGGTAGTTCGGTTTCACTCACTATGTCAAAAATCGGAAAACAACCAATCTTAATTCCAACAGACACAACCGTCACAGCCACCGGCCAGGAGGTTGCCGTTAAAGGGCCAAAAGGGGAGCTTGTTAGGACTTTTCCAAGAGAGGTTGAAGTAAAGGTTGAGGAGGGGAATGTTCTAGTAACCAGAAAAGGCAATAGTAAAACCTCCCTTACAATGCACGGAACCTGGAGATCCCTGATCAATAATATGGTAATTGGAGTTAGCAAAGGCTGGGTAAAACAACTTGAGCTTGTAGGAACCGGGTTTAGGGCAGATACAACAGGAAAATCCCTAAACCTAATCGTTGGTTACTCACATACTGTCAAAATTGAGGCACCCGAGGGCATAAATTTTAAAGTAGAAAAAATGATAATTACAGTTGAGGGAATAGACAAAGAAGTAGTGGGGCAAGTGGCCTCCGACATTAGAGCAGTAAGGCCCCCTGAGCCTTATAAAGGTAAGGGAGTAAAATACACAGACGAAGTTATAAGAAGGAAAGCAGGTAAAGCAGCCGCAAAGGCAACAACAGCTTAAATAATATAGAAAGGAAACAAACAACAGTGAAAACCGAGAACATAAAGCAAAAAAGATACGATCAAAGAAAAAGAAGAGTCAGGGCCAAGATTTCGGGTAATGCCGCTAGGCCCAGACTTTCGGTTTACAGGTCCCTAAAGCATATTTATGCTCAAATCATAGATGATGACAAAGGGATAACTTTAGTCGCATCAAGCGACCTAACGGTAAAAGGCAAAAACAAAAAATTAGATTCAGCATCTTTGGTGGGGGAAGATTTAGCCAAAAAAGCAATTACAAAGAAAATTAAAAAAGTAGCTTTTGATAAAGGCGCATCACGTTTTCATGGTAGAGTAAAAGCTTTGGCAGAAGGAGCCAGAAAAGGAGGGCTCGATTTTTAATTGATTTACTAATATGGGAAGAAATTTTAACAGACAACAAACAGGTTACACACCAGCTGTAAAGGAATTTGAGGAAACAGTTGTTCAAATCAACAGAATTACCAAAAAAACTAAAGGTGGAAATCAAATGAGATTTTCCGCTCTTGTTGTAATTGGTGACAGAAAAGGAAAAGTGGGAGTAGGAATTGAAAAAGCAAAAGATGTAAGAAGTGCTATTCAAAAAGCAATTGCATCTGCAAAGCGTAAGATTATTACAATCACACTTTCCGGTACCACTATCCCCTACTCTGTATTCGAAAAATTCTCAGCTGCAAAAGTTATGTTAAAACCTGCTCCTCCGGGATCCGGAATTATCGCAGGGGGACCAATGAGAGTAGTACTGGAATCAGCCGGAGTTCGTGACGTTTCAGGAAAGATTTTGGGAACCAAAAACAAAATTAGTAATGTCTATGCAACCTTAAAAGCACTTGAGACAATTACCTATATGGACAAAGTTAAAAAGGCCAGAAAATTGGATAAGCAAAGCTTGCCATCAGATGGTAAATAATATGAACTTACAAAAAACAGTAGCAAAAGGTAAAAAGAGATTAGGCAGAGGATACGGTTCTGGTAAAGGGGGCCACACATCTTCTCGTGGGCAAAAAGGACAAAAAGCAAGAACACATATTGGAATAATGTTTGAGGGAATGAAGATGAAAAAGTCCCTCATCAAACGCCTTCCATTCCAAAGAGGGAAAGGAAAAAATCATGCATATCCAAAGCCTTTGATTGTCAAAACGTCTAAACTTGCAGGACTTAAAGCAGAAACAAAAGTCACAATCGATCTTTTGGTAAAAGAAGGAATAGTCGATGCCAAAATGGCCAAAATGTATGGAGTAAAAGTTTTGAAAGATGTGGAGTTAAAAAACAAATTAGTCTTCGAAGTCCCTACTTCCAAATCAGTAGTTTCCAAATAATTTTCCAAAAACCTCCCCACCATTTTTTGCTCCCATTCCCTTCTTTCCAGTATAAAAATAAATATAATATTTAAACCTCTTTTCAACGGTGCTACACTGATACATAGCACTGTAGCAACATGGCAAAGATAAAGGGGAGAACTTACTACGAGAGGTCAAAAAGACCTGAAAAGATTGGGAGAGATGAACAATTAGCGTTGATGTTTGATTTAATTAATGCGTTTAGTTTAGTTAAAACTCCTACAGAAACAGCACTTCTTTTGAAAGACTTGCTTACAGCCAAGGAAATTAAAAATTTATCCAAAAGATTAAGAATTGCCAAACTTTTATTAAATGAAGTTACAGAAAGAGAAATTGCAGAAGAACTACACTGCAGTTTTGCAACGATCTCAAAAGTAAATATTTGGTTAAGCGAAGGCGGAGAGGGCTTAAGGAATGTAATTTCTAAACTTCCTGCAAAATATAAAATTCCAGTGAATTTACCGAGAGTTCCGCTTGAATTCCAAATTCCAAAATTGATTTTAACTTTAGCAACAAACTCCAAAGCTATTGATCAGAAAGAACTATTGGAAAACTTTGCCAGAGGAGTCACTTCAAAAGAGTATTCAGACAAGACTTTGCAGGAGGAGTCTGATCTTCATTATCAGTCTAAAAAGAAACCCTCCTAACTTCGCTACAGTGATACGTAGCACTGTAGCAAATAGAATTGATTTATTAATAAAATTAAGTGCGCATGGGAATTTGGTGAGATTTTGCCAACAAAAAGGCGCTTTTCTATATTCACAGGTGTGAACTAGTTAAGCGCCTTTCTGCACTTCAAATTTATTTTACATTTTTGCGACGATAATTCGTGCTATAACCCACCAAAGCAAAACTTCGGCAGTAAGCACAACTGGCGTGAACGGATCAAGAAATATGCTGTGGTAGGTTGCCCAAACTAATATTCCGATGATCAATGTCACAACAAAGAGTTGTAGTGGTTTGACAAACCAAGGCCGAATTGGCAACGGTTTAACTAAACCATGCCCTTCCCAGGTCATAGCCAGATCGTAATTCTTTCGATCGAGTTCAGTCATCTTCCCTGAGCGGAATAATAGTACATACTTGTCATGGTTCCGTTGTCTAGCCTTCGAGCTTAAAATTCTTGTACCCATTTTTTCTCCTTTTGTGAACATGATTTGATTAAATGTGTAGCCCTTTAGGCACCAGTTGTTACTGACACCCAAGAGGCTACACACCCGCGAGGAGAAAATTGCTCCTA
>JBBTZE010000088.1:0-9712 GCA_038061545.1 Patescibacteria group bacterium
TTCTGGTGCATTACTTTTCGGAAATACAAAAAGGAGGCTTTAAAACCATTTGCAATTATTAGTTCATCATTATTAGTTATTAGTTTATTATTTGGAACCCCATGGACACCAAGTATTTTTAAATCAAATAGTAAGCCACTGACTACCCCAGTTGGCCCGGCACTCGAGACAGGTGGTACTGAATCAGGAACTATCAGAAAAATTGTCTGGAAAGGGGCAGTAGAAGTTTGGAAACATTACCCAATTGTGGGATCGGGGCTTGAAACCTTTGCTTACTCCTATTATGGTTCCCGTCCAGTTGAACACAACCTAGTTTCTGAATGGGATTTTATCTATAACAAGGCACACAACGAATACCTTAACTTCGCCGCAAATAGTGGCACACTTGGCCTCTTTTCTTATCTTCTTTTAATTGGATTCTCTATTTATATATTCTTTCAGGAATCAGGAATCAGTACCCATGATTCGTTATTCATGATTCATTATTCACTCCTAGCTGGTTATACCGGCATTCTCATAACCAACTTCTTCGGCTTCTCAGTAGTTCCCACTCAGCTTTTGTTTTTCCTGTTTCCAGCGTTTGCAATAGTAATAGAATCTGGAATCAAGAAGCAGGAATCGGGAATACAAAAAACAACAAGTGCGCAGAAAATGGGAATTGTCCTTACCATGATTCTTGCTTCATTCCTCATGATTCAAGTTTTTAGATTTTGGTTTGCAGACATAAATTTCACCAAAGGGAAAACTTATTCTGGTAAAGGTAACTACATTGAAGGAATAAAATATTTAACACTTGCAATCAATTCTTCCCCCAATGAGCCTCTTTACCATAACGAAATTGCCCAAAGCTATACCCTAGCGGGGGTTGACGCAAAAACAAATGGAAAAGCAGACGATTTGCAAAAATATACAGAGCTGGCGTTGGCAGAAACTATGAAAGCGGTTACGCTCTCCCCTGCCAATGTAAATTTAAGACGCACCCAGTTTGGAGTTTATATAAGGCGCGCCGTAATTAGCCCACAATTTCTTACAATGGCCTCAAAAACTTTGGAAGATGCGGTCAAGCTTGCCCCAACTGACGCAAAAATTATCTATAATCTTGGCCTCACACAAGCAAGGCTTGGAGAGGCTACTAGCGCCCTGGAAAACGTTAGTCGCGCAGTTATCCTAAAACCAAATTACAGGGATGCAAGACTTGCAAGGGCGCTACTATTAATTGATAAAAAAGAGTTTGAGAAAGCGCGCGTTGAGCTTAATTATATCTTAACCAATATTGACCCCAATGACACAACCACCAAACAAACATTGGAGGAGATCGGGAGTCAGTGAACTATCCGATCGCACCGATTATTCTGATCTTCTGGTATAATTAGGTATGGTCAGAAAAATCGTACGGTCAAAAGAGCCGTCTTTACGGCAAAAATCAAAACCCGTTGCCGGAATTGATAAAAAAGTCTTGAACATTATAAAAGATTTAAAAGACACTCTTACCGTTCAAAAAGATCCCGAAGGAGTTGGGCTTGCCGCTCCCCAAATTGGTAAAAATGTCAGAATTTTTGCCTGCGCTTTCAAAGATTTCCAAAGAATTGTGATTAACCCTGAAGTGATTGAGATCGGAGAAATCGAAAAGAAACCCCACTCCGCCAAGGCTTCGCGGGGCAAGAAGGAAATTTTGGAAGGATGTTTGTCACTTCCCAATTACTACGGTCCCCTTAAAAGAGCAGGCAAAGTGGTACTTAAGTATCTAAATGAAAAGGGAGAAGAAATTGAAGAAACATTTGAAGGATTTAATGCCCAGATAATTCTTCACGAAGTTGACCATCTGGACGGAATTTTATTCCTGGACCGGCTTTTTGAACAAAAACAACCACTTTATAAAGTGGTTGGAGACGAATGGGAGGAGGTTGAGCTCGCATAAGCGAAGCTTGAAATTGCTATTATGAAAATTGTCTTTTTTGGCACACCTGAATACGTTTTACCAATCCTAACCTCCTTACACAAAAAGTTTGTGACCGGGCCGGGAAAATCTCCCATCGAAGCAGTTGTCACCCAATCTCCAAAACCTGTGGGTAGGGCTCAGCTCAAGGAATATTCGGCAATCGATAAATGGGGATTTGAACATAAAATTCCTGTTTATTATTCCTCGATGGAGCTTCTTAAAGAAGGAACCGATGCCGATTTGGGAATTTTGGCGGCATTCTCCGAAATTATCCCTCCCGAAGTAATAAAACTTTTCCCAAATGGAATTCTCAACATCCATCCCTCGCTTTTGCCAAAACTAAGAGGGGCATCCCCAATTCAAGGAACAATTCTTACAGAAGATTCGAGCTCGGGAGTGACAATAATGAAAATGGATGAAAAGCTGGATCACGGGCAGATTATCTCCCAGTTTAAAGATGAAATAAAACCTGACGATACAACTGGAAGTTTGAGAACACGACTTTTTGAAAGATCGGCAGAAGTTTTGGTTGAGATGCTTGAGCCTTACTTGGATGGAAAAATAAAATTAAAAACTCAAGATGAAAGCGACGTAACAACAACCCGAAAAATTACAAAAGAAGACGGAAGAATCCCCGGACTCATTCTTGCCGACGCCTTGCAAGGGTCACCCTTTAAAGGTGCATGGAAAATTGATTTCGTTAAGGATTTCGAGACGGTTCCAACTCCCATTCTCCTTGATAAATTTATAAGAGCTATGTACCCATGGCCGGAAGCCTGGACAATGGTAAAAGTTGTCCCCACAGCTGAACCAAAAAGATTAAAAATTCTCAAAAGCCACTTGGGTGAAACAACCGGAATTTTGGAACTTGATGAGGTGCAAATGGAAGGCAAAACCCCTGTGTCTTGGAAACAATTTACGGCCGCTTATCCGGAAGCAAAATTTTCCTAAATTAGGCAGTAGTAGGAGAAATTTGGACAGCTCTCATTTTGGCAAGTTTTCCGTCTTTTTTGAGCCTTTTTAGACATCTTGTACAGATTCTGATTTGCTCCCTTTTTCCTGACATTAAAACTGTAATCTTCTGCAAGTTTGGTCTAAATGTTCTTGGAGTTTTCGGTGCTCTTTTCTTCCATCTTTTTCCGGCAACACCACGCCCATGTCTTTGGGAATTCCCGATAGTCACGCTTTTACCGCAATTGTCGCAAGAGTAGGCCATATATACTTGTTTCTGAGGTTGAATTATACTAGGTTAGAGAGTATTGATCAACATGATACTAATTTGGATTTTGGCATTTGCCATTACAATCACAATTCATGAGGCTGCTCATGCCTGGACGGCCGACCGTTTGGGCGATCCAACAGCAAGGCTATTGGGAAGATTGTCCTTAAATCCAATCGTGCACGCCGATCTTTATGGCAGCGTTCTTGTCCCACTTCTCCTAATTTTTATCGGCTCTCCTTTCGTTTTTGGCTGGGCCAAGCCGGTTCCTATTGACCCTTATAATCTCCAAAACCCCAGAAAAGATTCTGCTTTAATTGCTTTGGCCGGCCCATTGGTTAATATTCTTTTGGCCACACTTTTGGCAATACTTTTCAGAGTTGGAATACAGAATGAATTTATATTGATTCTACTCCGGTTGAACGTAATATTAGCCGTTTTTAACCTGGTGCCGATTCATCCCCTTGATGGTGGCAAAGTATTGGTAGGGATTTTGCCCGACCATGAAGGAAGGCAAGTTGACTTATTTTTAGGAAGATATGGCATGATTCTCCTGTTTATGCTCATTTTCCCGATATTCGGAGGCACTTCCCTGATTACTTCTATCATTTCTCCAATAATTAACACCATCTTCAATCTACTAATACCAATGAATTAATTCATTGGTATTATCAAGCACGATTTTGGAGTTATTTTTCAAGTTGCGAAGGAGTGATATAATTAACTGACCCTGTTAAAGAGAGGTCGGTCGTGAACTTTCTGACTATTTTATAATTTGGGAAGGCGAAGTTCTTTAAACGTAAAGTTTGAGGACAGCTTACCCACCTGGATTTTCCAGGAAGATTCCCGATCGCTTGATAACGGGGTCATGCGTTAAACGCATGACTACCGCGTTGAACGCGGTCATGTTTTTTCTAAAATGAGTTTACCGCGTTGAACGCGGTCATACTTTTCTATCTTGAAAACTCGTATTCAATTTTTACGAAATATGAATCCAATTGTTTTGCTAATTCTTTTCTGCCCCCGCCACTTTTAAGATATTTTTCCCTACGAAGTGCATCTAACCTCAATATATAAGCTTCATAATAAATTAAATTTAGAGGTCTTCTATTTTTAGTTGAGCGAACTCTTCCAGTTTTATGCTTGAGGATTCTTTTTCTTAAATCTGGAGTTGAACCGATATACAAATGCTTATCCTTTTCGCTATAAAGTAAATAAACGTAATACATTACAAGTGGTGCGTTATACACACTAATCACCGCATTGAACGCGGTGCCAAGAGCAGGATTCGAACCTACGTAGCCCTTTCGAGCGGCAGATTTACAGTCTGCTGTGATTGTCCACTCCACCATCTTGGCGCGGAGCCGACGGGAGGGATTGAACCTCCGACCTTCACTTTACAAAAGTGTTGCTCTACCGCTGAGCTACGTCGGCACAACGAACGCGCGTCATTATTATACGTTTTAGAGCCTCAAAAAGCTATTATTTATATAGCCTTAACATATAAAAGAATCGCAAAAAAGACCATTGCGACAATTAGTACAAAAACCTGAAATCTACTCATTATTTAGTATACAACTAACGCTTATTTGAGCTTGGAATTCTCTTTATGAAGTTGAATTTTGCGGCAAACATTACAGAATTTTTTAAGGGTAAGCTTTCCTTTACCTTTTAATTCCATATTAAGTTTGTTTCTGTCTTTAATGTAATTTTGACTTTTACAAACAGAGCAAACTATTCCAACAAATTCTCGTGCGCCCTTTTTTGCCATATGGGTATTCTAACAGAAGCAGGGAAAGCTGACAAGCTAAATTTGAGCCTGAGAGAGGAATTGAACCTCCGACCCCGTACTTACCAAGTACGTGCTCTGCCACTGAGCTACCCAGGCGTGGGCAGGGTCGGAAGGAATCGAACCTTCATTAGCGGTTTTGGAGACCGCTGTCCTGCCGTTGAACGACGACCCTAAATCTTGACGCCTAATTATACCAAACTTATTGACTTTCCCCCACCCTAAAACTACAATTCCCAATACATGCCGGAAAGAAAACCTGTAATCCTCAAGCTCAGCGGAGAACTTTTTGAAGAAGAAAGTGAGCATATCAGCTTTAATCGATACGATGCAGTTGCCGGACAAATCCTGAATATTGTTCGGGAAACCAAAGCTAAAATGGCGCTTGTTGTTGGAGGGGGAAATGTTTTCAGGGGCAGAGAGGCAAATTCCCGGGTTGATCATAATGAAGCCGATTCAATGGGAATGATGGCAACAATAATAAACGGTATTGGTTTGAGGGAAGCGCTTGTCAGAAATGGAGCCGAGGACACAAGACTTATGAGCGCTGTTGATATTCCCGGGTTTGCAGAGCCGTACATTAGGCTAAAAGGCAAAAACCACCTGAAGAACAACCGGATAATTATTCTTGTGGGCGGACTTGGAAAGCCCAGCTTCTCAACAGATTCGGCTGTTGCTCAGTATGCTGATGAGTTGGGTTGCGGAATTATATTTAAAGCAAGTACTGTTGATGGAGTTTATGATTCAGATCCCCACAAGAATGAAAAGGCATCAAAGTATTCTGATGTTACCTTCAGAAAAGCGATGATCGAAGATTTGGGAGTAATGGATAAAACCGCATTTGCAATGTGTGAGCGTTCGGGAATTCCTATTTTTGTTTTTGACATCAAAAATCTGGCACATCTCCCAAAAGCAATTGCCGGAGACTATTCTTTTGGCACCCTAATTCACAAATAATTTACAGGCGGTATCTTTTTACTGCTGATCCCAATATCTCCCCGATTAAATCTTTGTACTTCATTCCTGCCGCCCGCGAGGCAATCGGAAAATACGAAATTTCGGACTCGTTTGGATTAATTCCCGGAATTGGATTAATTTCCAGAAAGTAGAGTTTACCTTCCTTATTCATCCGAAAGTCCAGCCTGCCGCAGTCCCGAACGTCTAAAATTTTATAAACCAATTTTGATGTTTCCTCAATCTCTATCTTAACTCTCCTGTCTAATTTCGCCGGGCAATCGTATGCATCATGCAAATTTTTAAGAGAATCTTCATACAGCCATTTAAGCTCAAAACTGGCAATTTTGTTCATGCCTTTGGGCAGGAAGTCAAACTTCTGTTCAATGATAGGTAGAACTTTCGGATCCTCATTTCCCAAAACAGCGACTGTGAACTCCCTTCCGTCTATATATTCTTCAACCAAAATTTCTTTTGTAAAGTTTTCAGAAATCACTTCGACCCTCTCCTTTAGATCTTCCATATTCCTGACAACATTTGCATCCAGTACTCCTTTACTGCTCCCCTCGCTGTTTGGCTTAACAATTAAGGGAAACTTCAATCTTTCGGGAAGTGTCCAGTCTTTTTCTCCTTCTTTAACAACATGCCCCTCGGGAACATTTACTCCGTCTGCGCCTTTTAGAATCAGATTCGTAAAAGATTTATCAAGTGCAATTGTAAGAGCCGTGGGGCCTGAGTGGGTATAAGGGATTTTTAAGATTTCACAAATCATTGGGATTTGGGTTTCGCGCGCTTCCCCCCATAACCCCTCCGCAACATTAAAAACAATATCTATAGATTTTTTAAGCTTCTTAAGCTTTATAAATGCGTTTTCATCGGCCTCTACCAAGGCTACCTTGTGGCCAAGCTCCTCAAGAGCTTCCTTTTGGGCTAATGTCACCGAGGGAGAATCAAACTCTAAATCTAATTGTTCTTTGAGATTTTCTGAGGGTTTACTTTTCTTAACATTAAAGGCTAGGGCAACACGCATACAAAAAGTATATGGGTTTAAGAAGTTTTTGCCATACCCAGTTTTTTGGGCCAGGACTCGCCTTTTGGAATGATAATAAACATCATTTTTGAGTCATAGACTGTTCTTTTTTTGGTGGTTCCTGAAACTGTAATTTCATTACTGTCCCACCATCTTTCCATAAAATCGTGTATTTTAAATCCCCTATCTACCCCCGCAAACTTGGGATACGCATCTGCCATTCTAAGAACACTTTTACCTTTATCAATTGCGGTAACAATACTGTAATGGCCATTATCTTCATCCTCATCTTCATAAAAAACCCCTTGCCATTCAACCCCTACGGGGTATTTATATTTGTTGATAATCAGGTGGAGGTCCGTCATTTTTCCACCTGACTTTTTCCAAAAAACAAATGCTCCTTTACCTGTAAATGCAGCCGCTCTTGCCAAATCTTTCATATTAAGTCCGTACTGCTTGATTTTGTTTTGAGCCCGGAGGGAGGCAACAACCCTCTTTTGCGAAGTTTTTACACCCAAGAACGAAAAAAGACTTACAAGAACAGCGGGTCCGCAGTGATAGCCTGAAATTTGTTTAATTCTGGCCATTTTGGGAAAAGGCATACCGCGGAGATGGTCCTTGAGCTTGAGGAGCTTGTGAACTAGAGATCTATATGCTTTGTTCTTGTTGATTTCCATGATACTTTGGGCCAATTGTACGGGCAGAAATCTTGTTTGTCTAGTTGAGATCTTTGGCGTACTTTGAAAGAAGTGAGGCTAAGACATCAGAAAACTCCACTCCGTGCATAGCCAAGACCTCCGTCATAGGAAGCCCCAAATCAGGCCCAAAAGCGGTATTGGGGTTGCTGTCTGTAAAATATGGAATACCCGTATTTTCATCAATCCTAACGTCAAACTTGGCGTAATCCTTGTGCTGAAGTCCGCCGAAGGCGCGGATTGCGAGCTTGGCAATATCATATTTATTGTTCTCATCAACAAACACGTATTTGTAAGCTTTTGCGTCACGGTAGCTTTCAAGTGAAGTAAAAAAGTGCTTGCCGTCGGCTTTGATCCGAAATACCTTTTTAGCCATATAAACATGCCTTTTTACGCCATCGTCAAAGACAACAACCGTGACCTCAGGGCCCCCCACAAACTTCTCTACAACTACCGGAATTTTATAGGTGGAAATCATATTGCTGACTCTTAACTTTGCGGCTCTTAGGCTCTCCTTGACGGCATGGTTGTCAATCCCAACCGAGCCTCCGCCTTCGTTAAGCTTGATAATGAGTGGAAGCCCCAATTCTTCATCAATATTGGTGCCTGCGCGCCTAATGAACTGGAATGGCGGAGTCGGCACGTCATAGGCCATTAGAAGTCTCTTGGTGAGGTTGCGGTTGTTACCAATAATGAGTCCCTCCATGCCTGCACCTGTATAGGGAATACTGGCAAGCTCGAGGGCTGCTGGGACCGAAGGCTGGAGCTGATCACGGCCTTTGAGAGTATCTACCAAATTAAGAACCAGGTCGGGCTTATCCACCAACAAATTGGTGTAAAAATACTGATCCCCGGGGAGGGTACGTACGGGAATCCCCAACTTCCTGACTTCTTCCGAAACTTCAATTGCCCTCTGCTCTACCTCGATTTCCGCCTCATAAGCGTCTTTTGTGGCAAAATGCTCCCTTTGAATGCTTGAATAAGCAACAACAACTAAACGGAATTTTTTGAGTGAGCTCCAATCAATTGCCAGTTTTGAAATATGACGGGTGGCAGGTTTTGTGGTGGGCATTAGAAATATAATAACACAAAAACTTGACATTTAGTCATGCCTATAGTATAGTGCTATTATTGAATTTGAGGCTAAAAGCCAATATATTGCGGGCTTGAAAGTCTTGAATTCTCTCGCACTTAACATACCTGGGACTAGGGACCTGACAAATTAATCAAAGGAGTTAATTATGTCAACTGATGTAGGAACATGCCATATTGTTTATGGGGGTTCAAATTTCACACTCAAGTGTGGAAAAAACCGGATAGCGTCTGCAAAATCGCTTGCGGAACTCGAGAACAAAATCCATTCGGATTTTGGAGGCAACGAGGAATACCTTATTGCCCTGGATATCTTCCGAACGAAGAATCCGAAACTCGGATAATCGCTTAATTTCCCAAAATCAGTCAGATCCCTTTTAAAGAGGAGAAAACATCAAATGCGCGCGCATTGTTTTCTCCTCCCAGGTAAGTATTTTTCCCAAAATTTGTGATACAATCAATTAGTGGCTGAAGCAGAAAAGCTAGGCTTGCCCCCCGAAGTCCTCATACCCAAACAGGAATGTAAGTACACCGTCACAATTATTCCCCGAATTATAAAAAGAGATGTTCAAGTTTCATTGCTGTTTAAATTTGAAGGTTTACCTGCATCGAGCTTTTTGGGTTCGGAGGAATATTCAAATTCAGAAGCTGAAGACAAAGCTTGTGAAGCAATCTCATTCATAAAAGCAGCTCAAAGAGCATGGGTAAATTACAGACGCTCCGAAAAGAGAAGTGATTTTGTTCAACAAGAGCTTTCATCTATATGGAAAGATTTAGAAGCCCAAAAACTGACTCATAAAAAACTTAAGCTTGACAAGAATTCAGATGAAATTGTTATCGCTTCATAGGACTGTCCTCTAAAGCTAGTCGTACATTCTTAAAATTGAAAAGGTAGGCTGAAGGGTGTAAAATACCAAAGACGACAAATCAACTTTGCTAAGGAGGCAAAAAATGGGTTCGAATTCTCGTTCAAGTAGCAAGAAATCGTTCAAGC
>JBBTZE010000089.1:0-2628 GCA_038061545.1 Patescibacteria group bacterium
AATAGACTTATTTCAGGTCTTTCCAAAGCGGTTCTTGTGGTCGAGGGCAGAATCAAAAGCGGAACATTTCATACTGTTAACGCGGCAGCCTCCCAGGGCAGACCCGTGTTTGCAGTTCCCGGTCCCATCACTTCACCAACCTCAGAAGGAACAAACTATTTAATTCAAAACGGAGCCAAACTAACAACCTCGGTTCGCGATATTTTGGAGGAGTTAAATATGGAGGTTATGGTGGACCGGGAAAAGGTGGAAAAGGTTATGCCGGGAGGGAAAGTTGAGGCTAAAATTCTTAAATTTATGGAGCGGGAACCCTTACACCTTGACGAGATTGTTAGAATATCAGGGCTCACAACGGCAGAAGTATCTGCTAGACTTACAATAATGGAAATGAAAGGAATGGTCAAAAATGTGGGAAACGGAATTTACAGAAAATGCTAAATGTCAAAAAAACAAATGCTAAATTTGTGAACATTTGTCATTTAGTTTTTTAGCATTTATATTTTATGGATTTAATTATTGTTGAGTCGCCAACTAAAGCTAAGACTCTTGGGAAATTTCTCGGGGTTAAATTTTTAGTGGATGCAACAATGGGGCATCTTAAGGATCTTCCCAAAAGCACACTTGGAATTGATGTAGAAAAAAACTTTGCGCCTGAATATGTGGAGGTCATTAAAAGAGCCGATACTATCAAAAAATTAAGAAGTGAAAGCAAAAACGCCAACACTATTTACTTGGCCTCTGACCCCGATCGTGAAGGGGAAGCCATCGCTCAGCACATTGTTGAAGTGCTTCGCTCAAATGGCAAATTTCAAATTTCAAATGATAAATTTAAACGCATATCATTCCACGAAATTACAAAAGAAGCGGTTACAGAGGCGCTTCAGAATCCAAGAGATATTGACACAAATCTCGTCGATGCCCAAATTGCCAGACGTGTACTTGACCGTTTGGTGGGTTACAAACTTTCCCCCGTTCTTTGGAAAAAGGTTAGGGTTGGCCTATCTGCCGGGCGTGTTCAATCAGTTGCCGTACGTCTCATTGTTGAAAAGGAAAGAGAAATTGAAAAGTTTAAATCAGAGGAATATTGGGAGGTCTGGGCAAAAGTAATACAAGTAATAAAAGTAAAGCAGGTAGCACAGGAATTCACGGTTCAGCTTGTAAAAATTGGGGACAAAATTGCAGAAGTCAAAAATAAAGCTCAAGCGGATGAAATACTAAAAGATCTGGAAAAAGCAAAATATACGGTTTCTGATATCAGAAAAAGGCAGGTAGTAAAAAGTCCTTATGCACCTTTTACAACTTCAACTTTGACTCAAGCGGGATCCAGGATTTTTGGCTGGTCTTCCAAGAAAACAATGGCGGTTGCCCAAAAGCTTTACGAAGAGGGAATTATTACATATCACAGAACCGATTCCTTGAATTTGTCGGCTCAGGCAATTCAAAAGGCAAGGGAATATATTGCAAAAGAATATGGTGAGAAATACATTCCAGAAAAACCAAGAATTTACAAAACAAATTCTAAGGTTGCCCAAGAAGCTCATGAAGCAATACGGCCGACTGACAGTACTAAGTACAGAGTACTAAGTACTAAGTACTCAAACGACGAAAGTCGATTGTATGATCTAATCTGGAGAAGGTTTGTTTCTTGCCAAATGGCTTCAGCCATTATGGATGAAACAACAATAGATGTATCCGCTGCTAATTATCTACTCCGAACTGGCGGACAGGTTATGAAGTTTGATGGTTGGAGAAAAGTCTTGCCAGTTAAAAAAGATGGAGAAAGTACTGATGTAATTTTGCCGGATGTTATAAAAGGAGAAGATCTTTCTTTGGTCAAAATCTGGGGAGATCAAAAATTCACGCAACCGCCACCAAGATTCAATGAAGCATCCCTCATCAAAACTCTTGAGAAGTTGGGAATTGGCAGACCTTCAACTTATGCTCCGACAATTTCTACAATCCAAGTAAGACAATACGTTGAAAAGAATGAAGGCAAATTTAAACCAACTTCAATTGGTTTTGCGGTTACTGATTTTTTGGTTAGTAATTTCCCAAAGATTTTTGATTACGATTTTACGGCAGGAATGGAAGATGATTTGGACAATATTGCAAACGGCAAACATGAATGGGAGAGTACCATCAAAGATTTTTACGGTCCATTTGAAAAGAAAGTTACAGATGTAACTAAAAATTCGGAAAGAGTAAAAATTGAAGTTGAAAAGCTGGGACAAAAGTGCCCGGACTGTAAAGACGGAGAACTTGTAATCCGCACCGGACGTTTCGGGAAATTTATTTCTTGCTCACTTTTCCCTGAGTGCAAATACACGGCAAAGTTTTTGGAGAAAGTTGGGGTCATTTGTCCTGATTGCAAAGAGGGCGATGTTATTGTAAAAAAGACAAGTAAAGGCAGAAAATTTTTTGGATGCTCCCGCTATCCGGATTGTAAATATGCATCATGGCATAGTCCAAAGAAAGAAGATGAAAACGAAAATAAAGAAAGTTGATGACAACGCCTTTGATCTTTATCAGGTCGAATGTAAAAAGACTGCCGTTTATCCAACGATTGGAAAAAAGTTTGTGTATCCAGTGATTGGTTTGGTTGGTGAGGCCGGGGAAGTTTCAGAAAAA
>JBBTZE010000089.1:2728-8278 GCA_038061545.1 Patescibacteria group bacterium
CGAAACCAACTTCATGGAAGTGGGGATAACCGTTAAAGCTCCGAGTACTTGACAGAATTACAGAAATTCTGTAATATAGAAAGTATGCAACAAGTAACACTTGAGGAAATAATCAAACTTCAGCCCAAAGGGGTATTAACTGTGCCTAAAAAGATGAGGGAAGGGCTTTTTGACGATATGGGCATTGCCAAAATTAGCAGGATTGGTGCAAAATTGATTATCGAGCCAATTCGCGCCCTTTCCTATCCTGTTAGGTCATACACAGATGGTGATTTGAAAGATTTTTTTGAATTAGATGAAAAAGAAACAAAAGAACTTAAAAGTAAAGGTCTTGTTTAATGCTTCAGTCGTCCTATCCGGGATAAATTCTCCAAACGGCGGGTCTGCAGTACTTCTTAATCTGGTAAAAGCAAAGAAAATAAATGGAATTATTAGTGAAATAATTCTTGATGAAATATTAAGACATGCTCCCAAATTTGGTCAGACAAGAGACGAGATATCAAATTTTTGCTTAAGAATATTTTCGGAAATTTCTTCTGCCCCAAATGAACGCGAAGTTAAAAAATATTTTAGAATTGTAATTGATGATGGCGACGCCCACGTTCTGGCTTCCTGCGAGAAAGAAAAAGTTAATTTTTTGGTAACGCTAGACAAAAAACATTTGTTGATTTTAAAAGGAAAAATAAAAGGGTTAAATATTTATACTCCGGGCGAATTAATAGAACTTCTAAATAAAAACTAATTTTCTTCTTGCAAGTTTTTGAAAACTATAATATCTTCATTCAGTTATGGATATTGATAGAGATCGATTTGAAAAGTTGAAATCGGTTAAAAACGAAACCTTAAGACCTGTTAACAGTGGTGCAGAAGAATGGCTTGGCGTTGTTATTCCGATCCTTGATCATGGTTTTGTTTATTTAAATGATTACCAAGGAAGTGACGAGGGTGTTGAACAAGCTGCAAGGGTTTCTTATGGCGAAGGGACTCGCAAAACAAGCGAAACAAAAGGACTTTTAAGATATTTAATGAGAAATGAGCACACCTCTCCATTTGAAATGGTTGAATTTCAGTTCCATGCGAAAATGCCAATATTTGTTGCAAGACAGTGGGTTAGACACAGGACCGCAAGTTTAAATGAGTATTCTGCAAGATATTCCGTGGTAAAAGACGAGTTTTATATTCCGGAGCCGAATGTAATTTCTGTTCAATCAAGCGACAACAAACAAGGTAGGGGTGACGCTGTCGTACCGAAAATTGCTGAAGAAGTAAAAGTCAGATTATCAAATTATTACAAAGAAGGTAATGATTTATATCAATGGCTTTTGAGTACAGAAAACGATGGACCAAATCTTGCTAGAGAACTCGCCAGAATTCCACTACCAGTTGCATCATACACCGAGTGGTATTGGAAGGTTGATCTTCATAATTTATTTCATTTCTTAAAATTAAGAATGGATCCTCATGCTCAATTTGAAATTAGAGAATATGCAAATGCGATGGCAGAAATTATTAAAGATTCGGTCCCAATTGGTTGGGAAGCATTTGCAGATTATCAATTGAATGCTACAAAGTTTACAAAACCAGAAAAAGAAATATTAATAGATATGCTTTCAAAAAGAGGCATTAAATTTTCATCAGAGGAAATCATTCACACTGCAAAAGGAATGGGTTTAAAAAATAAAAGAGAAATCGAAGAACTTGTTGATAAAATTCAAGATATGAATCTTTTGGATAATCTCTAATTTTCTCCTTGCAAGTTTTGGAATATTGGGATATTTTGCAAATGTATGACTACTGAAAGAGGTAAAATGGTTGTTATTGATGGAGGTGACAGCTCGGGTAAAGAAATTCAATCTAAGAGACTAGTCAACTATCTCAAAACCCAAGGGTTTCAAATTGCTTTTTTAGATTTCCCTCAGTACGAAGAATTTAACGGTAAGGTAGTCGGAGAATATCTTGCTGGAGTATTTGGAGATGTAAATGAGGTTCATCCAAAATTAACCTCCTATCCGTATGCGGTTGATAGGTTTACACGTCGGGACGAGATAAATGGGTGGAGGGAAAATGGAATTATGGTGGTTTGTAATAGATATGTTTCTTCGAGTTTGGCTTTCATGTCTGCCAAGCTTCCCGAATCCGAAAGAGAAAATTTTATAAAATGGGAGGAAGAGTTGGAATACAAAGTTTTGGGTGTGCCAAAAGAGGATTTGGTGATTTTTCTTCATGTACCAGCAAAAATTGGACAGGAATTAACTTACAAAAAAGATGAAAAGCCATATATGAAAGGCAAAGGCCGAGGCGATATTCATGAACGAAACTTGAAGTTTCTTGAGGAAGCCATAAAGCAACACCAGTGGTTGACTGATCATCGTGACAATTTTGAAGTGGTTGAGTGCATTCATGATGGTCAGCTTCGTTCAATTGACGATATACATACGGAGGTTGTTGATATTTTACAGAGGAGAGGAATAGTAAAATAAGTATTTAGGCATAATTCGTGTTAAAATAGCTTCAATATGTCCAAAACGGTGATTTTTGATGGGCGGGAGTTTGCGGAGAAAAAAGTGAAAGCACTTATTCCTAAAATGATAGAGCTTCAGGAAAAAGGAATTATCCCTCACTTGATCTCGATTCTTGTTGGTGAGGATCCGGGTAGTGTTCTTTATACGAATTTAAAGAAAAGGGCAGTTGAGAGGATGGGTGGAGAAATGACGGTAGTTCTTTTGAATCAAAATACAACTTTTGAGAAAGTTTTGGAGGCAATTAATTGGTATAACAATGACCCTGAAATTCATGGGATTATGGTCCAAATGCCACTTCCCGCCTCAATTAAAAATTATAAATCAAAAATTTTAAATTCTATCGACCCGCGGAAAGACGTTGACGGTTTGCGGGACGATAGTCCGTTCGTTCACCCAACCGCAAAAGCAGTTATGGATATTATCGATTTTGCTAACGGAGGACTGGATTTGAGTAAAAGTTTGCAGGCAGTGGTTGTTGGAGCCTCTGGAATGGTTGGAAGCCCAGTTTGTAAAGAATTAAAGAAAAAGAGCTATAAGGTAGTCGAATGTGGCGTAAACACATCTACCTTGAAAGGAGAAACCTTACAAGGTGACATTTTGATTTCAGCTACTGGGCAGTCAAAACTCATAACTGAAGATATGATTAAAGATGATGCAATAGTAATAGATGTTGGGAGTCCAAAAGGTGATTGTGATCTCGATTTAAATTCCAAAGCCAGTTTTGTAACTCCAGTGCCTGGAGGAGTTGGACCAGTCACGATTGCTTGCCTACTTGAGAACTTAATCATCGCCTGTTATAATTCAAAAGTTGAGTAAGACACACATCAGTCAGGTTCCCTGATTTACTTCTGGTTGATGGCGGATTAAGGGAACAAACTAATTTCTAGTTACTAATATCTAATGGCTAAGTCAACAGTTTCACTCGAAGATTTATTGGACGCAGGAGCTCATTTTGGGCATCAGGCGAGGCGTTGGAACCCAAAAATGGGGCAATATTTGTATGGGGAAGAAAACGGTGTCCATCTTTTTGACTTGACCAAAACTAAGCCACTACTCGAGGAAGCATTGGAATTTTTAAGGAAAACTGCATCAGAAGGCAAAACCATTCTCTTCTTGGGTACCAAAAAGCAAATTAAGGAAAAAATTGGAGAACTGGGGCATGATACCGGAATGCCGTTTGTTTCCGAGCGCTGGCTTGGTGGAATTGTTTCCAATTTTGAGCAGATGAAAAAGTCGCTCAAAAAGCTTGAGGACATGAAGGAAAAAATGGCGGAAGGCGGATACAATAAATTCACCAAAAAGGAAAGACTTCTAATTGATAGGGAGATCACAAGGCTTGAGAGATTCTTTGGAGGCCTAAAGGGAATTACAAAGGTTCCGGATGTTCTATTTATAGTTGATACCAAAAAAGAATTTGGAGCAGTAAGAGAGGCCGCCGCAAAAGGTGTTAAAATAGTTGGAATAGTTGACAGTAATGCAGATCCTGATCAGGTTGATTACCCAATCCCAATGAACGATGATGCGAGCCGTGCCATAGAATATGTGTTAGAACTGGTGAAGAGTGTTATTCTAGAAGGTAAAGCTAAATTGAAGAAGTCCCAGTGAGATAGCGAAGCGCATCTCACGGGATCCCGTTAGATGCTGCAAGGCAGCTATCTAACCGGGAGAAGGTAAGAAAAAATCAAAATGAAAAAAATCTCTATCGAGACTTTAAGAAAGATAAGAGAAGAAACAGGGGCTGGTGTAATGAGGGTCAAGAAAGTTTTGGAAGAGCTTGATGGGAATGAAAATAAAGCTTTGGAGGTATTGAAGAAAGAGGGTTTTGAAAAAGTTGCAAAAAGAGAAGGAAGGAATACGGGAGAGGGAAAAGTCTTCACATATTCTCACCACACCGGTAAAGTTGTAAGCGTTGTTGAACTGCTTTGCGAAACAGACTTTGTTGCCAAAAACGATTTGTTCGAAGAATTAGGCAAAAATATTGCACTTCAGGTCGCATCAATGGGTGAGGAAAAGATCGAAGATCAGGAATTCATAAAAGATCCAAGTAAAAAAATCTCAGAATTAATAAAGGAAGTAATTGCCAAAACTGGCGAAAACATTCGCTTGGGACGAGTTTTTCGTGTAGAATTAGGTAAGTAATAATGGACGAAACATCTGTAACTTCAAAAATGCAGACTTCTGTTGATTCATTGGTTTCCGATATAAGTAGTATTAGAACCGGTCGTGCCACCCCATCTTTGGTTGAAAACATTGTTGTTCCAGCATACGGAGGAACTCAACATTTGCGAGTTATGGAGTTGGCTTCTATTACTGCACCCGATCCGTCCATGCTTGTAATTTCTCCATGGGATAAAAGCATTATCGGGGATATTAAAAAAGGAATTTTGGAAAGTAATCTTGGAATGAACCCAAATGTGGACGGTGAAATAATTAGAATTGTTATGCCTCCAATGACTACCGAAGACCGGGAAAAATATGTAAAACTCCTCTCGATCAAATTGGAAGCAGGGAGAGTAACAATCAGGCAAATCAGGGCGGACGTTATGCATGAAATTAAAAAACAATTTGAGGCAAAAGAAATTACAGAAGACGAACATTTTGCACAAGAGAAAAAACTTCAGGAACTTACAGATAGCTTCGTCAAAAAAATTGAAGAAGCTGGAGAAAAGAAAAAGGCCGAACTACTACAAATCTGATATACTTTCTTCATGCTTGTTTCGATTTTAATTTTTCTTCTAGTTCTTTCCATACTTGTAATCGTCCATGAGTTTGGACATTTTTGGGTTGCAAGGAAAAACGGTGTGTTGGTTGAAGAATTTGGGTTTGGACTTCCTCCACGGGTAATAGGACGCAAAATAGGCGAGACTCTTTATTCAATTAACGCTTTGCCTTTTGGCGGGTTTGTCAGGCTTCATGGGGAACAGGACGAAGGTGGAATAATGTATCCCAGAAAAGCCTTCCTCAATAAAAGTAAAAGGGTAAGGATAGCTGTAATTGTTGCCGGTGTTATTATGAATTTTATTTTGGC
>JBBTZE010000090.1:0-2468 GCA_038061545.1 Patescibacteria group bacterium
CTAACTAAAATTAGTTTTAAAGTTTAAGTTTGTCCTTTCACCACACTATTTTTGGTCTTCCAGCGTGGAAGATAAAACCTAATGGAGTGAGACATAAAAACATTGCTAAATTCTAAGGCTTTTTTGGCAAGTTCGATGTCAAAATTTTCCTGAGTCCCGTGCATATTACAATCTTCATTAACAAATGGTATTAAAAGTGTATCAATTCCCAAAATGTGTTTAACATCTCCAACAAATGGAATTGCACCGCCAACATTTTTTCTGTTAACCCGTGTCCCGTAGACAAGTTCAAGCATTTTTTCAGCTCCCGCCACGTACTGATTATTTGTATTTACCTTTATTGGGTTGTGGAATCCATTAAGGGTAAGGTTGTAATCAACATATTTTGGAGTATTGGCTATTACAAATTTCTTGAAATCATTTGCCACATCCACAGCTTTTTGAGATGCAACAATTCTAAAATTAAGTCGTACTTCCGCATCTGCAGGAACAATATTCGCAAACCCAGTATCAATGTAACCGGATTTAATTCCGGTTATTTGAATAGTAGGAGTAAGCCCCGTTTGAGTAAAAAAGTCTTTACCATTTTGCATTAACAGCCTTTTAACTCCCATCAATTTTGTAATGTTTTTTGCCTGTTTTTGAAGTCGTTGATTGTTAACCAGCTGAGCTTTTCCAACTGAGTCAACATTTTTATAAAAATCTTTAAACTGAACTGATCCGTCTGAGTTGTAAAGCTTGCTCAATAATCTATTAAGCTCAATTGCAGCATTTGGTACGGCTCCTCCGGCAAGACCTGAATGCAAATTGTTTTTGCCTGTTTTAAAGGTAAGTTTGCAATTAAATCCGCCTCTAAGCGAGATTTCAATGGTTGGTTTGTCGTTGGTTAACTCTCCATCAGAAACTACTAAAATATCGCAGGCTAATTTATTCTTGTTTTTCTTCATAAGAGAAGCCAAATCGGGATTGCCGGTTTCTTCATTTCCTTCAACCAAAAACTTAACGTTGTATGCAATTTTCTTAGTTTTTATAAGTTCAATTGCCGTAACAATGTGGGCTAAAATTTGACCTTTGTTGTCTACAACTCCACGTCCAATAAGCTTTCCTTTACTTTCAACTAAATCAAAAGGTTCTTTTGTCCATCCATCACTTTTCTCTGCAGGTTGAACATCGTAGTGACCATAAATAAGAAGAGTCGGTAGCAAATTGTCTTTTATTGTTTGGTCAGCAAAAATAATTGGATTTGAGTTTTTTCCTTTCAAAATTTCAATATTAAAACCATTTTTTTCGAGTAGACTTTTTAACCACGCAACAGTCTTATCAATTTCAGTTAGAAATTTTGGATCTGTTGATACGCTTTTGAAAGCCACAAATTCGCTCAGTAATTTTTTATATTCTTTAAAATTATTCATATTAATTTCAAAACAAAAAACTCTCCTTTTTAGGTGAGAGTTTGCTTTATAAAAGTAAGTTAATTTTTTAGTCTCTCACCACGTTGGACTTCCTCCAAAGATGGAAGTAGCCTTTAAACATGCGAGATATTAATGTCATTGTGTAGTAATTCTAATCCGAGGTAACTTTATTGTCAATGTTAGCCTGCAGAACGTTGAAGGTAGTGATCTGGGGAGAGTAGGAAACTACTTCCTTTCTTCTTATACATGCTCCAATAATTTTTCTTTTCTGCACGTTTGTTGGTCCCCGCCAGCCAAACTGATGCATTTTCAATTTTCTTTCTGAAAGCTTGTAAAAATTCAAGCACCTTCTCAAAGAAGATTACATGATAAACACCAGGCTCAACTGGGGCCGTCATCATGGCTACTTGCGTTTCTTGAGCCAAACCTTGAGTTGCCGATGCTAATTTTGCAATTTCAGACGTCATTGCCTGAAGTTGGACCCTTAGTTTCTGCATTTTTTCATTAGCAAGTGCCTTTTCATCTCCTGCCATTTGTCGCTCCATTGAGATTTGCTGCCTTAGAAGTTTATTTTCCTCAGCTTTCCCGCTCATGGCCTCATTCATCTGCAAGGACTGTCCTTCCTGGAGTTCGCCAGAAACTTTTTTCTGAGGTTTAGGAAGTCCAAGAAGTTCCTTAAAAAAATCTTCCGAAGTGGATTTGAGAAGATCTCCCATCTGGGAGGAGGTACCTGCACCCAAGTCTTTCAGGGACTCTAGCACGTTTTGACGTCTTATTTCTTTTTGGGACTTCTTTTTATTGTCAGCCATTTTGGATTGGGCAAGCTAACAAGCAAATATTACACCAAATCAACAAGCATCCCAAGAGCCATTCTTCTTTTTAAGATTGACTCAAGTAGCCTTTTTCTGCCTTCAACATCTTCATCTGGGTTTGTACTTTGTGCGACTTTCAATGACTCTTCAAGATCTTTCTCGTTAACTTTAAGGTTTTCAACTTCTGCAATCTTACTTAAGACCAAGTCAAGGGAAATTGCCTCTTTGGTCTGCGCCTCATATT
>JBBTZE010000091.1:0-4611 GCA_038061545.1 Patescibacteria group bacterium
GTTTTTATCCAAAATGTAAATTACATCGCTTGAAGCGGAAAAGTCGGAAGCCGTAAATCCCGATGAAAGAAGTGACAAGTCCAAAAATAGCTCTGGAGAGCTTGTATACTCTCCCAAAATATTTGCTCTTTCTGCCTCAAGTCTTCCCCCTAATTCGTCTATGTTTGAGTCTTTTGCGTTAAGTGCGCTTATTTCTTTATAAATTTGATCACTCTGCGAAAAAAGTTCCCGGGCTTTACCCGAATCAACCCCAACAAGTCCTTTCGCCTCGTCCAAATTGTGATTAGCCTGTGACAATCTCTCCACATACTCGCCTTGCAAATTTTTAATTTTTTTCTGTCTTATTCCAAAGCCAATGCTTATAGCCAGTATAAGAAGGAGCATTATCCCAACGGTGAGTGTCAGTTTTTTGCCGGACTGGAAAGATTCTTCGTCAGAGTTGGAACTAATATAAATCCTTTTTTCCGGCAAAGATTTGCCAAACTTAGAAAAAAATGCAAAAAAAGAATTTAAATTCAAATTCTTTTTGTTGTTTTCAAAAACGGGAGAAGGCTTTTCATAACCTTCCAGTTCTTCCGAAAACTTAACAACAACCGATCCCATTTTCCCTGAGTCTTCCTTCTCATGAACAATCGAGGCAAAGGCCTCTGTTGCTTCCTCCAAATCTTTGCTTTCAAGTGAGGCTTTGATAACCCCTTGTGAAACATTGGCAAAGAAATTTTTGGTACCAAGAAGTAGAATGTCACCTGTTTTTGGGTACCCTGATGCAGAAATTATTTCGTTTCCCGTGGATGCTAAAATTGTGGCTATCATTCCGTCCCTGAGGATTACAACCTGCCCTCCGCCCCCTGCGGCTGAATAAATAACGTTACCTACAAGCGCGCAAGATGCTATCTCAATATTTCCAAAGCTGGAAACAAATTCCCCGCTTACTTTTTCAGCCGATCTCTTTAAAGCCTCAAAAGGTTTTTGAGAAATATCTCCATAATATTCTTCCTGAAATCTGGAAATAAGCTCACGCCCGGCAATGAGTTCACTAATCTCCCCGCCGGGCCGTAGGCCCTCCGGGCCGGAGGCTTCAAAATTTTCTGTTGCCACAATTAAAAAAAGATGTCCGCGGGAGGCTATTTTATCCTCATCGTCCGGAGCAAATTCATGAATCTGTACCCATCCGAGGGCCGTGGGCGTCCCTGTAATTTTGGAGGAAGTAGTTGTCAGTTGCATTCTACAGAATGTTTAGAGCAGTAAGAAAAACAAAAACTGCAAAAATTAAGTGGGCCCAGGCAATCAGTTTTATAAAAAATTCATATCCAACTTCAATTGTTTCTACCATCAAATTTACCTGTCGGACAACAACTAAAGCAAAAATAATATAAATTCCAAGCCCGAAGAGGGCAAATATTTTTGCTATACCTAATATTGAAAATCCGATTAATGTTGTTCCCATATTATTGTACTCTCCCTTCAATTTTTTCCTTCTCCTCCTCTACTCTTAATTCCCTTAGAATTTTTGCCACCTGATCCGGGTGGGCAACGGCTTCAAATTCAATATTTGGGGTCTCGGAAGCTGTTGGAATATAAATATCTCCGTAATTAAATATTGTCCTAACAACGCCTCCCATTTTTGTAGTAACTTCCTGGATTTGATCGATATTGGCCTCAGTTATTTCTCTGTAAATCAAATTCACAAAATCAACATCAAACACCCGCTCGTCGGTAATAATGTAAACACTAAAAAACCAATCCAAAAAAGATTCAAAAGCATATGCAATCGCAACCAAATACCAGCCCAGTATTGCCACAAATTTAAAATTGTCGGGTAAGAATGACAAAAGCGGAAAACTGTTTAGGACCATTGGCGCGGCAAACAAGAGGAGCGAAATTATTATCCAGGGAAGGTTGGTAATTGGATGCTTCCTTAAGAAGAGAACTATTTTCTCATTTGAATCTTTGGCAACAAACTTAATTCCATCCGGAAAATAACAGTAGGAAGATAACGGGTTATGAGAGTGAAACTCATGCCTTTCAACAACACTTTTTGGAGGAGAAGTACTTATTCCTTTTGAGTGAGCTTTAATGTTTTTTTGTTCAGAAATAAATATATCTGGCATTCCTCGATTATATGCCGATAATCGAGAATTTCCAAATTCCACAATTCATAAATTTTCAAAGTTAAAATATTACTTTTTTTCAATGTTAAAGAATGCAAAGCCTTTTTGGGGTATCATCAAATATCCCGGGGCGCGTAAATTAAATGCCTGTTTAAATTCGGTTCCTGTTAAATTAATACTTCCATTAATATTTACATTATTTGTTGTTCCATTGCCTTGAGTTACAGAAACACTAGTTACTGACGACACCCCTCCTTTTTGTCTTAATTCGGCATAACTATATGGATTGCCACCCCAGCAAGATGTTGATATTGAAGACACCCTTCCATCAGAACCGTTTTTTAAAACCACGGCTGCATTTATTATGTCTGTAAATTCCTCATTATTGAGCCAGGGGTCACTTTGTCCGCAGGTATCACCACTTCCTGTGTAACCTTTTCTATACCAAGCTTTGTATAGCCAAGGGGAACCTCCAAGTTTTTCATAAGCCTTGTCTGTAAAATTGGACCCACCGTTTCCGTCAGTGGTATCCCAACCCGAAGTTGTTGAATACCCACCGGCGGTTGAAGAGTAATAAGTTACAACATCTTCTAAAACTTGTCCGCGAGTTGCTTGGACCGCCTGTTTCCAAGCGTCGGGCGGATTATCTGCTTTACTTTTCTTAAAAACCTGACAGGCTTCAGTTACGCATATTTGTTTACCCTCAATCTTATATCTATAAGCATAAGTTCTGGCAGCAATCGCTTGAGCCTTGAGCGCCTCCGGGTGCCAGGCGGACGGCATTTCGGCGATACCCATTAAATAATAATCTTCAAAATTAACAGATCCAACAACGGCTACATTTATATTGCCGCCCGTATCTTTACCAACTGGATCTTTGCCATAATATGCTTTTAATATTTGGTTAGTATTCTGTCCATTTTGGGCCCTACCCCTTGCTCCATACTGACTCATACCCTTTCTGTGTGTATACCCGCCAAAAGAAAAAACAACGAATGATCCGGAAGGCGCAGAATCTCTAAAACCTCTAATAGACGCATTTATATCGTCAGCTAAATCGCTATCTCCCACACTTGCAATGAAAGATCCGCTTTTTGCATTTAAGATTTCTTGCTGTTTACTGCTAAGTACCGCCAAAAAACTGTCAACTTTCCCAACCTCCCCTTCTAAAAATTTTGCATCTGTACTAACTTTCTTTTGAAGAGCTGCTAAAGATATTTTGTTTTTTTCGAAGCTTTCTTTATCGCTTTTGAGCTTTAATAGTTCCTCTCCATACTCCTCCATTGTTTTTCTGTCTTCATCCGCAGCTCTTTGACGGAAAGATATTTCCCGGAAAGCGTCCGAGGCATTGTCTGAAAAAAGAAATGGAGTAATCGGATCGTACAGTCTCAAAAATGTGTAGTGATTTTTTGCCTTTTCATCAAATATTGCCCGGGTGAATGCCAAGTCTTCTTCCCGGTTGCCTATTTCAATTTCATTAATCTTGAGCAAATTAGAAATTGAAACTATTCTTTGATTTAGCGAGTCTAGTTGTTTTTTAAGACCGGCAAGCTCCGCTTTATTCTTTTCCTGGGCAGGTTCATATGCTTTTGCCAAATTAGGAAGAATGGTGTTTATGCACACATCCATATCCCCCTGAGAAAGCTCTGCAGGGCTTTTGTTTAAACAATCAGATTCAGTAACCGCAAAGGCCGTGGTAGAGGATAAATAAAAGGCAAAGGCAACCGCCAGAGTAAAAGGGATAAGTTTAAATTTCATTGCTTTTCATTATACCAAGTGAAAACTAATGCGGAGGATGGTAAAATAATTGTATGAATAAAAAAATATTTGGAATTATACTTGGGCTTCTTTTAATCTTTTCGTATGTATTGCCTGTTTCTGCCGTTTGCCAGCCTTGGGTTCCATCTCAATGCGCAAAAGTCAGATGCAATATTGGTGGTACTCAAAATTGTTGTGATTCCAGTTCGGAGTGCACCCAACAAAACGGAACGCCAATGCAATTTAATCCCTCAGATACTGATAATCAGAGTGGCAACTCTACCGGCGGGATTGACCCCACCTGCGAGGGTGGAACTGGAATTGCTACAGCAATTGGGTGTATTGGAGTACTTGGAGATCAAAATCAGTATCTTGCTGATATTCTTAAGTGGGCCGTTGGAGTCGGAGGCGGAATCGCATTTCTTCTCATAGTTTATGCCGGTTTTATGATTATGAGTTCTGCTGGAAGTCCGGATAGACTAAAGGCCGGACAAGAACTCATGACATCCGCAATTTCAGGAATTGTACTTTTGGTTTTGTCTATTTTTGTACTCCGCGTAATCGGAGTTGATATACTTAAAATACCAGGGTTCGGCCCATAAACAAATTCATTTTTCCAAAAAAACACCCCTTGTAGTTCTCTCATTCGAGAAAATCCACAAGGGGTTTTTGTGCACGATTCTTTATTTATAACCTGATAGATCTATTTCTGGAAATTTATTCCCAAACTCGTTCCACAGCG
>JBBTZE010000092.1:0-9366 GCA_038061545.1 Patescibacteria group bacterium
ATGATGTAAGTTTGCCTTGAGATAAACTTAACTTCTTCTTCCAAACAAATATTGTCTTTCTTCCCACACCAAAAGCTTCTTTGTTTTGTTTTTCTCCATATTTGGTATAGAAATTAATTATTTTTAAGCGTTCAGTAGCTACTTCATCCCGGGAAAACCTTCGAAGTGAAGAAACCATATTAATCACCCCCTCTGTGTGAGTGATTGTACCCAAGATTCCTTTTAAATGTGAGCTTGTTCCAATCTTCCCCAATTATTCATAAATGTCTAAAAAGTATCGTAACTTGTTCAATTAATTATCATGCATCGATGCATCGTAATTCTGTATCATTGAATTAATTCATTGATATTAACTTTTCCTTCTCGGACTTTATCAATTTCTTGAGTTTATGCTCTCGTTTTAAGGCTTCACTCCTGGTTTTGTACTTTTCCGAATAGACAAGTTCAAAAGAGGGAAATGATCGGACGTATTTGGAAGATATTTTTGTTTTTCCTTTGTGCTCAGCCAGCCTTTTTGGAAGATTATTTGTTTGGCCAATATAGAGTGTGTTTTTGGAAGTTCGGAGGATATAAAGAAAATAAGACATGGCTAAATTTTCCCGTTAGATTGAAAGGAAATCTAAGATTTTGGAGAATGTAGATTGGTTCACAGTCAACACCTGCCCCGTTTGGGCGGAGACAATCAAATTCTTTGGAATGGCCACATCAAAAACACCTAATAATTTTTCGTTTTTGGTCCCATCAATATCGTAGGATAAACTTCCATCAGACTCTGTTTTAAGGTCGACTCCGGTTGTTGTGGAAACTATTCCGGCAGTAAGCATGTTGTCAATCGCCTGTTGAGGCAAAATAGCTACAACTTTAGCGCCGGCAGGGGTGGTTGCGGTAAGTTCCCTTGTCGCAGGATTAACCGAAAGGGGGAAATCGCTCTCAACACTAAACTTTGCCCCTTCCTGTTGAAATTCAAATTTATTCTTACCGCTTCTGATTTTAATTTTTGATTTGTTAGTGCCTTCTCTAACTTCTACTTCTTCTTCCTCTTCAAATTCCTCAGGTTCAGGTGTTTCAGCAGGCTCCAACGTTTCCACCGAATCTAAAGCCTCTTTTCCTTCATCGTTATCTTCGTTCTTACCGGAAGTTCCCGAATCCCCACTTTTACTATCCGACTCACTTAAAACATTTTTTTGAACGGCCGAAAGACCTCTGTTTTGGTTATAAACAGCGAAGCCTGAGACTATCAAAAATACAATTATAAGGAGAGGCAAAATTGAAGCAAATCCCTGAATTCTTTTATTGGACAGTTTCTTCATGAGTATCTAAAGTTAACACGCAACGTTTGATTGTGTCAACTCATGATTGTGTCAACTCACTGGTTTGATTACCCCCGACTCTTTTGGTTGCTCAGGATCTCGCAAAATTGTTTGCTCGAGCTGAAGCAGTCGGGTCTCGGACCATTTGAACCCATAACCGTTCGAAGATCAATTACATGTACATATATTATAGGGACCACCTGCTGTTATATTATCCGTCTGTGCATACGTAGTATCATTCGGGCATTTACATTTGGCGGACACAATTACTCCAGACACCCCAATACCATTTTTTACTGAACGACAAGGGGTCCCTGTTTGAGCGGATGTAGTGGGGCAACTAGACCTAGATGTTGGCTTGGGAGTAGCGGTTTTCACACTTGAATTTTCAAAAGAACCGATGTTAATTTTAGGTAAGGTAATATATCCCATCCCAGACAAGACAGCTATTGCAATAACAGTAAGAATAATTATCAAGGGAATCAAACTGGCCATCTTATTCGATTTTCGTCCCTCCGATTGCTGCTCAACTTCCCCTTTCTTTGTGTCATCAACAAGTCCACCAAAGGCAATGTAGAGAAAACTTCTCCAAATAATTTCCAAAATCAGATAATACGATGCCAACCCTATCGTAAGGTAAACAAAATATCTTTGTAGAAAATTGAGGACATCTTTTTGTAACACATTGCAAACTATTACTTTTCCGTTTAACAAGAAAATTAATATAAATATTAATGGAATTATCAAAAGAAATACTTTCAGAACCCTGTAATACCATTTACGTTCCAAGGACGATTTTTTAATTGACATTATGCTTAATTAGATTATACGCCAATGACATCCTCCCCGCTCTAAAGAGCGGGGTTTCCCTCCAAAGGAGGATGACATATCAGCGTTCAATTCATCTCCGCAGTAAACTGCGGAGT
This sequence comes from Patescibacteria group bacterium, assembly GCA_038061545.1. Taxonomy (GTDB): domain Bacteria; phylum Patescibacteriota; class Microgenomatia; order UBA8517; family UBA8517; genus JBBTZE01. The sequence continues at coordinate 2,237 of JBBTZE010000092.1, forward strand.
GTTCTTGAATGCTGTTATAAAAATACAGATTTCCAATAGAACAATCTATCATCGTAATAAACACACAAATTTGAGGCTCAATTGACTGAGCAACCCGGTCTAGAACCTTATGATCCCATAACTGAATTCAATTAAACTGGAAGTTTGTAAACACTCCATTGGTCTTTTGATTCCACGGGGTCGTATTTAAAAGATATTTCGTAAAGGTCAGTGAGCAATGTTCTTTCATGGCTGTAGTCAATTGAAGTGGCTGCCGTTTTTAATCTTAACCCTTCTCCGATGTCGATATATAATTCATAAGATTGATGAGTATCACTTTGATTTATCAAGTGTCTCGAAATTCTATCTTTCTTTTCATTTTTTAGAATTTCTAAGAATTTGTCATTATTTACTTCTACGACTAAACCTTGCTCAAAGTTAGACCCAACAAACTCCCTTCTTGGTTCTCCTTCAACCCCAAGTTTACTAAGCAGTTTCCCCTGTCTGTCTCTTTTGAAACCTAAAAGATTATCAAAAAACTCCATAGCCTATTATATAACTAATATCTCTTAATAGTTGTGGTCAGATTGTCAATTTTGTGGCTAAATTAAAGGAGACGGTCTATGTCGTACATAGCCCAGTTCTGCTGCCAGAAAATGATTCTCTCCATAGCCTCAGCATTCAGAGCTTGCCTACATCTGTTTTAATCTATTTATCTCAAACTTTAAACACTCTTTTTGCAAACGGTATCGTTTCTTCTTCAACATTTATTCCTTGCGACTTAATTTCTCCTGGAATAAGGTGAATTTTCGCAATATCTTGAGGATCTACCTTTGGATAAAAGGCCACCTCATCGGTTACGACGTAGATAAACGGATGTTCAAAAGAGATTTTACCTATTTGTTGAAGATCCGGATCTAATGCCAACATCGACAAATCTTCTCCCATAAGTCTTCCTCCTGGTGGCGTATTTTCTAAAGTATGATAACCAACTGTATCTTTTATAAACTTCGGAACCAATTCAACAATTACGCGAAAACCACCTTCCCTTGAAGCATGCCAGAGGGGTACATCTCTCCACTGAGAAAAAGCGACAAATGGAGAATCATCTGGAGCTTGCCAGAAAAGGTCTTCTTTCCCAGCTCCTTTGTAGTGCTTATGAAATTCTTCACTTATGTCACTATCTTTGAGATTGTTACCTAGTGTTTGTGTATTGTCTCCGTTTCCTCGAAGAGCGTTGCTTTCTACTCCATCTAATAAAAGTGATTCGATGCTCTCTTCTGACATTCCTCTCATACCTCTAAACAATGATCCGTGTTCCGGTATATATAACCTTTTAAATATTTCAGCACTCGGCCAAACAACTAGTTTTGTTCCTGATTTTTCTTTGCTCAAAAACTTATTAAGATTTTCTACCATACCCTGCCACCTTTCTGACATTGCTTCAGGATTTTTTCTAAAATCTTCTGGCTTCATACCCCAAGTTCTAACCATAAATTCTATCCAATTTTGTCCATGATCCAGTTCATCAACGCCTAGCATTTGGGAAACCTTTTTAAAATCACCATTAGTAAAAACCAACAGTTCTTTGATAGGAGTTGTCAGATAGCTTTTTTGTGCGTCATCTATTGTTTTTATTTTTGATGCCAATTGAAACGCTTCTGTTGGTCGTCCGCTTCTAGCTTTAGAAACAACTTCCTTCCCAAGCTCTTTAAGGCCGTTCGTAAAGGCTACAAATGTTTCAAGATCGTGTTCACTCAAATTATCAAAATTAAAATTCGAATATTTGTCTTTTATAACACTTTTAGCTTCTGCACTAGGAATATTTTTTACATCTACAAGAATGAGAGGAAGTATTGATCTAAGCGGTGCTTCTGCAACATAACCAAGTTTTTCCGAGTCCGATTTCTCCATACCCATATTATACACAAAGATATATCTGATATATTACAGGGCTAAATGGTTCGAATCCCGTGTTGGGGATAGAAAAAGGACTCTCACGATAGCTTCAAGTTTCAGTGAAACTTTTAGCCATATTTTATCCTTATAACTCACCCAAAAGGCCTATTTCAAGGCATTTATCCGAACAATGAGCGTGTGGTACGAGAGTTTGGTATTTAAAATAGCGTTTTTGAAGGTACCTTCGGGCTTTTCGAGGCATCACGGTCATGTGGGTGCACTGCTTGGCTGCGGGACTTGGATTTGAACCAAGATACCATCCTTCAGAGGAACGCGTCCTACCATTACCTGCCCGCAATGCTACGCTAATGCTTGCATAGCGTTACAGGCGGGGACGATCCATTTTGCTGCCCGACCCCGATTCGAACGAGGATTAAATGGTCCAGAACCATTTGGCCTACCGTTAGCCGATCGGGCAATGAAACACGTCTATTATACCAAATTTGAAGCTACTCGAGTATCTCCTCCTCCTTTTTGACGGAGAGAAACTGTACCCAATCGTCCACAAACCCCAGAATGATTTTAAAAGGCGCCTCGAGTATAAAATCAAACGCAAAAGCCAGGAAGTTAAGTTTACTTAAGCCTTTACTTAAACGGCTTCCAATAGAGAGTATTGGGAGAGAAATAATATCAGTTAATCCGCTTCTTTCCTGCTCAATTCCCTTCCATGAATAAACTTTTGCAACTTGAACAATTCTGTATGCAAAAAATGCAATAACCGTCAGGAAAAATACAAATACAATTTTACTGAAAAATGTAAACCCTATTTGGTTAAGTACAAAATATATAATCCCAAAAATGCCGACAAAAAATATGGCGTAAAGAACGGAAAAAATTCCGTATCCAAACGAGTTTGACTTTTCTTTGTCTATTTCAATTAGAATATCCGCCTCCATCCCGAGTTCGTCAAAGTTTTGCAAAATGTTCCAAGTCCTTCCGAGTAAAGCTTCTCTTTCGGAGATTTTTGGCAGCTTAATCTGCATTGTAATTAGCCACATAAGAATTGGGGGGAAAAGTAAATTTAAAATTAGCGGTAGCCTACTAATGCTACCGTAAAAAAATATTTCAAAGGGAACTTCCAGTCCAAATGCTAAAACCATTTTGGTTAAAAATACATAAATTACACTTCTTGTCCCAGCAGTAGCTACTTTGCCAGACATTTGGTTGAGTTGAATTTCGAGAGTATCTGCCGCCATTTTCATGAATTTTTCTTCATCTAGGGTTATACTTCTGAAGTCGCTCGGCGCGTAAAAATACATATCCCTCAGTAGTATCAAAGGAGGCATTTGGCGTCTTACATATTTTATAATTTTACTGATATCTTTGTGTTTTTTAGCTAGATTAAAAAGATGCCATGCTTCTGCCAGTTTTTCTTTTGAAATATTTTCTCCTCCGAGGGTAAGAATATGGTACAAAATTTGTTCATCGTCACTGGCTGCGTAAATTTTGTCTACAGAAAAATAGATTAGAAGTTCTAAATTTTCATCCTCAAGTTTAATTTTTTGTCGAATCATCTGAAACGCAAAAAAAGTAAACTGTTTATAATCTGTGTTCAAATCAAAAAATTCCTCAATTTCAGCGCTTGCAACTTTAATTACCCATTCTTGGGGAACTGGCCCTCCAAGTAGATCAACATACTTTTGAATGATTGAAGTCAGCTCATCAATCTTCTTGGATTTTGATTCCTCAATTGTTAAGTATCTCGCCCACCTGAGTTCCGTAAGCAAGTTCTCAGCCAAGGATATAGGTTCAGGATTTATGACAATTCTTCTTTTGAGTATTCTCTCAACAGCTGCTCTTCTGACTAAATTATCTGCCCTATATTCAAGCGCATTTCTTGCTTTTTCGTAAGCCCTGGCTAATGTCTCCACAAGACTATGTGAGCTATCCTTTTTCTGGGACAGGTGGCTTTCTCCAAAAGAAAGTTTTGAGGTAAGTGCGACTAAAGCTCTATTCATAATCAGCCATTATATACCCTGAAGAATTTTAGGAAGAAACAAAATGAAGCCGGTCAAAATTGAAGCTAAAGATGAGATTAGAACTGCTGCTGCTGCAACGTCTTTTGCAATTTTTGCTTTACCGGCAATTTCTGGGCTGACCATGTCGACAATAGCTTCAAGCGAAGTGTTAATTAGCTCAAGTATAAGTACAAATGAAACAATAATAATTAAGGCCAACCACTCAAGGGAGGAAAGACCAAGTATAAGTCCAAGAGTGGCTGCGAGAAGTCCTGCAAAAAGTTGAATCCTAAAGTTTCTGCCTTTAGTGATGGCAGTTAAGAGACCTTCTACTGCATATACAAAGCTTTTATAAAGCGGATGTTTACTTTGCAGCATTCCTTCAAATTAACACAATATGGTACGATTAATCAAATGATTGTAGAGTTTTTTGCATCGTTTTTAATTTGGTTTCTTTTTGCCGGACTTGGGATGTTATGGATGATTGACGGAAAAATCAAAAAAGAACAAGTAATTCATGCTTTGATGTCCTGTCTCTTTGCTTGGGCAGTCGTTGTTACAATTAAATACTTTTTCCCGACACTTAGGCCATTTGTTGTAAACGGCGGTGACGTTGGTGTTGTTGTCCCTCCATTTGACGGGGCATTTCCATCTTGGCACACAGCAACAGCTTTTGCGCTTTCCGTATCTGTTTTTATGCATGACAGAAAAATAGGTTGGTGGTTTCTTCTTTCGGCAGTTATCATTGGCATTTCCCGCGTATTGGCCAATGTTCATTATCCGATTGATATTGTGGGTGGAGCTTTAATTGGAACATTGGTTGCTGTGGTTGTTGAAAAAACTCATTTTTTCAAAGTGCTTGACATTTAGCAGACAGTATTTTAGACTGCTAATACTGAGATCAAATTATGCCAAAACAAATGGTTGCCAGAAAAGTTCCAATTGTTGCCGTACGCGGATCGGTAGTTTTTCCTTATACAGATACTCTTCTCACTTTCGGGCGTCCCAAAAGTATTTCTTCTATTAGTACTGCTTTCCAGGAAGACCGTGTTATTGCTGTTTTTTCCCAGAAAGACCCCAGAACAACAGAGCCTGAAAAAGAGGATCTTTATGATGTTGGAACAATCGTAACAATTACCCAAATGATGACAACAGAAGGTGAAATTCATGCGCTTATTCGCGGTCAGGCACGCGTTAGTTTAAAAGAAGTGTTAACAACAGAACCCCACATGGTAGGAGAAGTAGTTGAAATAGGAAGCCCTGTCAAGATAACTCCCGAAATAAAGGCGGTTGCCGGAAAACTTCAGGATTTATTCAAAAAAGCGGTAAACTTAGGCAAACAAGCCGAAATAATGACTGTTATGAAATTGGTTTCGGGAACGGTGGAACCACTGGAACTTGTTGATCAGATTGCCTCGCTTCTCGATGTTAAAACCGCGATAAGGCAAAAACTTTTGGAGGAGCTCAATTTTGAAAACCGCTTAGATAAAGTTTACGAACTTTTGGCCAAGGAAGTTAATGCACTTGAGATCGAACGAACAATTTTCAGTAAAACCCAAAAAAGATTTGAAGATCAGATGAGAAAAACCATGTTAAGGGAGAAAAAGCGGACAATCGAAGAGGAGCTTGGGGAAATGACCGATGATGGGGAAATGGGGAGTGAAGAGGTAAAGGAATACAAACTCAAAATAAAAGAAGCCGGAATGCCCCAAGATGTCCGTGAACGTGCTCAAAAAGAGCTTAAACGCTTAAGCGCAATGTCGCCCAATAATCCTGAGGGCGCATATATCAGAAATTATCTTGATTGGCTTTGTGATATGCCCTGGAGCCGTGTGTCCCCGAATGAGGTTTCAATGAAAAAAGCCGGAAAGCTTTTGGATGATGAGCACTACGGAATTGATAAAGCAAAAGATAGAATCTTGGAGTTTTTGGCTGTAATGAAAATAAAAGCCAAACTTAAGAAAAAAGATACAAAAGACGATTTCCACCCTACCATTCTTTGTTTTATAGGGCCTCCCGGAGTTGGGAAAACTTCAATCGGGCGCTCAATTGCTAAATCATTAGGACGTAAATTTGTAAGAATTTCGCTTGGGGGAATTCGCGATGAGGCAGAAATCAGAGGCCATAGACGCACCTATGTGGGAGCACTCCCGGGAAGAATAATTCAGGGAATTAAAAATGCGGGAACCAAAAATCCTGTATTTATGCTTGATGAGATTGACAAAATTGGGGTTGATTTTAGGGGAGACCCCTCAAGCGCCCTTCTTGAGGCCCTGGACCCCGAGCAGAACAAAGAATTTTCAGACCATTATCTGGAGGTTCCTTTTGACCTTTCGGAGGTAATGTTTATTGCAACAGGAAACATGCTGGATACAATTCCTAGTCCCTTAAGGGATAGAATGGAAGTTATTACTTTCCCGGGCTACACAGAAGAGGAAAAATTCCACATTGCCAGGAAATTTCTGTGGCCAAAACAACAGCGGGTTCACGGACTTGAGGACAGAAAAATAATAATTTCTGAGGTTGCCCTCAAAGAGGTTATAAATAGATACACCAGGGAGGCTGGAGTCAGAAACTTGGAAAGAAACCTGGCAAATATTTGCAGAAAAGTGTCCAGGCTTGTTGCCGAAAAGAAAAAATTCCCGGTCAAAATTGAAGCCGGCGACGTCAGAAAATTTTTGGGATCCCGTAAGTTTAGTTCACTTATTGCAGAAAAGAATGACGAAATTGGAATGGCTACGGGACTGTCCGTGACCCCATTTGGAGGCGAAATACTATTTATTGAGGTGTCGCTTATGCCTGGTAAGGGTAGACTTACTTTAACAGGACAGCTTGGGGATGTTATGAAAGAATCCGCCAAAGCGGCATTTACCTGGACACGGTCGCACTATAACGTTCTTGGCCTCAAGGAGAATTTTGCCGAAAACATTGATGTGCACATTCATGTTCCCGAAGGAGCTGTGCAAAAAGACGGCCCTTCTGCTGGGGTTTCAATCACTACAGCACTTGTTTCTGCCTTAACGGGAATTCCGGTCAGGCGTGAGGTGGGCATGACCGGGGAGGTCACACTAAGAGGAAGAGTTCTTGAAATTGGGGGCTTAAAGGAAAAATCAATTGCGGGCCACAGGGCCGGGTTAACCACAATAATCGTTCCAAAAGAGAATAAAAAGGATATGGAGGATATTCCGGAAGCTGTCAAAAAGGATATAAAATTCGTCTACGCAGAACAGGTTG
>JBBTZE010000093.1:0-2297 GCA_038061545.1 Patescibacteria group bacterium
TAACACGTTCGTCTGCAAAACGAATATTCGCGGGTTCGATTCCCGCTCCGGTCTCCGAGGTCTGTCTAGCATAGCTAGATCCCGCACTGCGGGACAAAACAGCTATGCATGGGTTCGATTCCCATCGTGGCCTCCTAAAAATGAAAAAACCCGTCCAAATTGTACTAATAACTTTTTTTATAATATTTTTAAGTCCATTGGCTTTATATGCCCAGGATTTTAACTTCAAAAAAGCCTTTGAGGACTATCAATTCTCTCTTGGAGTTTATAGTGACTCTTTCTCCGATTATCAAAAGTTCAAAGACGCATACCTCAAAAACCCAACTCTGACCCTTAAAGAAGATGCCAGAAAGAAAACTTTGGAAATGCTAAAGTCCAGGGATGAGCTCCAAAAAGTCTATTTAACAGCTCTAAGAATGAGACTTGTTGAAAATAATGGACTTACAACCGATGAAAAGGTATCTCTTTTTACCAAAATTGACTCTGAAGTTGCGTGGTACCTTAATCACAAAGGAGGGTACCAGGATGGCGACACTCTGGAAACCCTCTTCAACAAATCCGGCGAGGCGGAAAGCAGGTACAAGTCAAATACTTCGCAGATTGTTTACGAAAGCCTTTTTTATATAAGCCTTGGAGACGAGGTTGATTTGAGGGTTACCCAGGAGGCAATTTATAAAAATTTAACAGACACAATTAATATTGGTGTGGCCGAGGGGAAACTTGACATAAACCCTTTCAATAGGTGGTTTTTGGATATAGCCGATGTTATAGGCAAACTTAAGGCCAATGAGGTGTTATCCAAAACCAGTATACAAAAAATGTATGGACAATCCACAGGATCCCCAACTGGTGCCTATAACTCAAGCCTTGTACCGTTAACAAGCTCAATAAAATTGTTGTCCCAATTTAACAGCTTTTTAATAGAAGTTTTGACATCGATCAAAAACCAACAAAAATAGATATGGATAACCCAGAACCAAACCAGCCTCAAAACAATAATGTGCCGATAGAGGCGCCAACTGCCCCGCAAACTGAAACCGTGGTCTCAAAAACACCAGCCTTTAAAAAGTTTAAAGAAAATATTGGACCGCTTATGAAAGATGTATTGGCGAGGGTCATGGGCAACAAAAAAATGTTTTATCTGTTATCCGGAATTCTTGGACTTCTTATACTCATTATCATTGTCGGAGTTATATACAAAATATCTGGCAGTTTTACCTCAAAAGTAAAAGTAACTCCGACTCCCACAGCAACCGGCCAAAATATTAACACAGTAAATCAAGAAAACTTAAGCCCCCTAGATAAAATGGAGAATGATTTAAACGGAGTTAAAATTAAAATTGACAATCTAGATGTCAAACAGTTGCCCCTTACCCCCCCTGTTATAAATTACAAGATTAAATTCTAGATACTCCACGAAGCTTGACTTTTAGGGGTTTCACAGGTTAGAATACGGCCTCACCCGTATTCGTACGGGTTTTTTATTGTCCTGCAGAGCAGGATCTGGCTTTGCCAGACCCCACTCGATCAACAGGACACATATGCATAAACTAAGTATTGAACTGCCAAAGCATCGCCTATTCCTGCACTTTCGTGTAGCCAAGAGGCGAAAGTCCGTTGTTGAGGAAGCCATGATAGCCTCAATTTCCCAAGTTAAAAAAAAGTATCACAAGGGAACTCTTATCAGCCGCTTCTTTAGGCACATTTTTGAACACAAAAACATAGGTAAAGTTCTTGGTACAGGTTTGTCTTTAATTGTCATTTTTTCTGCCTATTTTCCTCCCCAATCTGTCGCTTTTGCTCAGGAGGACTTTGTGCCTACAACTGTTGAGACTAGCCTCACACTTATAACCATCAAGGGTATTCAATTCCCAACCCGCGATGTACGAGTTACTCAAGGATACAGCTTTTTCCACCCAGGGCTAGATTTGGACGGCTTCACAGGCGATCCAATCCATTCAATTAAAACCGGACGTGTGGCAAGTGTTTCCTATTCAAAATTTGCTTACGGAAACTCGGTTACAATTGACCACGGGAATGAGCTCACGTCGCTTTATGCTCATTTAAGCAAGATTGAGGTAAAGGAAGGCCAAGAAGTAACCATGGACACGGAAATCGGCAAAATGGGAGCAACAGGACGCGCATTTGGAGATCATTTGCATTTGGAGATTTATGACCATGGAAAAGCGATTAATCCTTTAACAGTCCTCTCTCGTTAAGGGCATTTTTCGCAAGCAAAAGTATATATTTTGAGTCTGCAAATTCCAGTAATTTTTCGGCTTCTTCAAAACTACCCC
>JBBTZE010000094.1:0-1998 GCA_038061545.1 Patescibacteria group bacterium
AATAAAAAATCTCATATTAGCAGAGCTGTAGGTAAGATTTTTCATTTTTGGGGGGTTGACAGCCGCGGTAAAAAATATGAAAATGAATATGCAAATGATAAAAGTCCTATCCGCCACCAGAAAATATCTTCTTTACATCCTAATTGTCCTTTACCCTGTCTTTGTGTTTTCTTTTTCCGCCTCCTCTTTTGTCGTCCCCAAAGAAATTCTTTTGGCAATTTTAGGAGGCGCGGCGATTGTCATCATGACAGCCGAGTCTGTTATTCAAAAATCATTAAGTTTTAAGGTCGGAAAGTTTGATCTGGCCATACTATTGATAGCCCTGGCCTATGCCGTTTCGGGAATTTTTGCCGCACCCAACAAAATGGAAGCATTTTTCTTCCCCGGAACAGCAACGATTGTTATTGCGTCGGCTGTTATTTACTTTCTTATTAACCAGCTTGACGCAAAAGGCAAAGAGGAAACTTCATTGGCGCTGGTTATTTCCGCCGTGCTTCTCTCGATTGTTATTCTTTTTGCCCAAGTCGGAGTTTTGGCCAAAATCCCACAACTCCCCGATTTTGTCAAAGATATTAATTTTAATCCGATGGGAGGCAGTCTCCCGTCTGCCATCTATCTTGTGGTCGTTTTCGCCATCCTGGGAGAATACATATACAAAAAGAGGGATGTTGTCTACAGGGTTTTTGCGGCAGTTTCCGCTCTGATTGTGATCCTCGGGCTTGTTCTTTTAATCAAAAATGCCCTTCCGGGACAACCCCAGCAACTGAGACTTCCGGACCTTAACACTTCCTGGCAAATTGCGGTCGAAACCATAAAAGTAAGTCCGATTTTTGGCGCCGGAACGGGAAATTACCTGACAGTTTTTACCAGATTCCGCCCCGTTTCCTATAACTCCTCCGATCTTTGGCAGGTGCGCTTTACCACGGGGAGCAATTTTTACCTCACGGCTTTCACCGAACTGGGATTTATCGGAATTGCCGCTTTTGCCGTTCTCCTTTTTGTTTTTTACAAATCAGCCTCCAAAAAGTTTGATCTCAAAATTCTGCCGCCGGTTTTGCTTTTGGTCGCAATTGCGGTTTTTCCGGCGTCTGCCTTTTTGATAACGCTTCTTTTTATTCTTCTTGCCGGGATCTCCGACTCAAGTGAAAAGACGGTAAACCTTTTGGGAGAATCTGCCGCCAAACCGGCTGTATTTTTAATATCGCTTCCGATCCTGGTTGGCTTGGGACTTATTTATTTCTTTGGATATAAGGCGGTTGCCGCGGAATACACCTATGCAAAGTCGTTTAATTCTCTGGCCTCAAACGACGCCAAGCAAACCTACAACTTAATGACAAGCGCGATTGCCCAAAATCCAAAAGTTGACAGATATCACGCCTCCCTTGCTCAAGTGGATATGGCTCTTGCCTCCTCACTTGCAAACAATCTGTCCGCGCAGACAGGAAAAGATACTATCGAGGCCGATAAAAGTACAATTACCCAACTTATTCAGCAGGCAATTGGGGAAGGCAAGGCCGCGGTAGCTACAAACCCGCAAAGATCCGGGAACTGGGAAATTTTGGCCCAAATTTATAAAAACATCATGTCTTTTGCGACAGGCGCGGACCAGTTTACAATTCAAACCTACACTCAGGCAATCGCGTTTGACCCGATAAATCCTAATTTGAGAATCGCTTTGGGAGGAGTTTATTACGCTCTCGGAAGATATGATGATGCGATCGACGCCTTTAAACTCGCCGTTATTGCCAAGCCGGATCTTGCCAATGCCCACTATAATCTGGCAATTGCCTACCGCGAGAAGAAAAATTTTGACAACGCGATCGCCGAGATGAATGCGGTTTTGTCCCTGGTGGAAAAGGATTCTCCCGACTACGCATTGGCAAAAACCGAACTTGATAATTTGGAGAGAAACAAGAACATCAAAGAAACCGTTGGAACCCAAAACCTGAATCCGCCTCAACCTGCCCAAGAACCTGTAATTACTCCCCCGCTTGAACT
>JBBTZE010000095.1:0-1900 GCA_038061545.1 Patescibacteria group bacterium
TAATGCTTCTTTCTTGAAGGCACCAACAGTCTTCCTCTTACCTCTTTTTGTTCTGGCGTTTGTTTTTGTTCGCTGTCCCCTTGATGGCAGCCCTCTTGTGTGCCTGATGCCCCTATAAGATCCAATTGCCTGAAGTCTTTGAACGTTTCCTTTTACCACCCTAAAGAGTTCTCCCTCAACTGTCATATCATCAAGCTTTCCATTAATTTTGGCGATTTCATCACTTGTGAGCTCTTTTACCCTTTTTTTGGTGTCAATTTTAAGCTCCCCAATGAGTTTTTTGGACAACGGCCAGCCCAAACCCTTAATGCGGGTTAGAGCAAAATCAACCTTCCAATTATCATTTAGTTCAACTCCGGAAATTCTTGCCATATTTTGTTATTTATCCCTGACGTTGTTTGTGCCTTGGATTCTTGCAAACCACGTAAAGGACACCTGCCCTTTTGACAATTTTACAATCCTTACATCTCGGTTTAACTGATGCTAAAACTTTCATAATTTAGTACTTAAAAACTATTCTTCCGCGGTCTTCATCGTAAGGTGTCATTTCCACTTTTACACGGTCTCCCGGGAAAATCCTGACATATGCTCTCCTCATTTTTCCCTTTAAAGTGGCCAAAACCGTCTTGCCACTGGTTAGCTCCACCCTAAACATTGTGTTGGGCAAGGCTTGAGTCACATTCCCATCAATTATTGTTGTTTTTTGCTCTTGCATAACTAGCTTTTGTAACAAAAAATCACTCCCATTAATCTAACATCAAGTTATAACTTGAGGACCCTTGGTAGTGACGCAAACGGTCTCTTCGAAAAGTGCTGATATTTTACCATCACGCATGACAATTGTCCACCCGTCCTCCGTGACGCCAATATCAGACTTGCCTTGAGTATACATCACCTCGATGGCCAACACCATGCCTGGAACTATTTTTGGCCCGCGCGAGGTGCCATCGGGCACAAAACATGGTATCTGTGGCTCCTCGTGTAGTTCCCTGCCCACGCCGTGGCCTACAAGAGCCCTGAGAGGGGTGTAGCCGGCACCAGTAATCGTATCCTCAATGGCTTTTGAAATGTCAAATATGTATTTCCCCGGTTTAGCCTCACGAATTGCCTTTTTGAGAGCGGTTCTGCCGGTTTCGAAGAATCTGACGTTTTCCGGGGTCAGGTCCAGCCCAACAGAGATCGAGGTATCGGTATGGAAGCCTTTGTAGAAAATCCCAACGTCAACACTCACCAAATCTCCTTTTTTGAAGATTGTTTCTTTTTTGGGAATCCCGTGGACTATGCCCTCGTTTACACTAATGCAGGTGGCCCATCTGTAATTTTCAACTTTGGTGAATGAGGGGAGGGCTCCTTCCTCATTGATGAGCTTCATTGCCAAATTTTCAATATCGAGAGCCGAGACTCCAATTTTGACAGCCGAAGCCAATGCATTTTTAACTCGCCTGAGACGTGCTCCACCTTCTGCCATGGTTTCCATTTCCTCAGGAGTTTTGATATCAATTGCCATTTTTCATCCCTTCCACAAGTTTTGCCAAATCCTCCGCAATTTGTGCAATCGGACGCTCGCCATCAAGCTCCCCCACTTTTGTGTCTTTTTTGAGCTCAAGTATAAGTGGCTCAGTTCTTTTTTTATAAAGATCTAATCGCACTTAAATAGCTTCCGGCTTATCATCGTCCCTATGGACCAGTTTACTTTCGTCAAAACCTGCCGGAGGCGGATCGGTAATTAAATTATAAATTTCACTCGTTTTTGGATCCATTCTGCGGGCAGATAAGCGTTTTATTGTTTCTTCTTCATTAATTTGAATGGCAATCACCAAATCCAGCTTCATTTTGCGGTTGGCGAGCCAATTTTTCCAAAAATTGTATTGTTCAACCGTTCTTGGAAATCCGTCAAAAA
>JBBTZE010000096.1:0-8088 GCA_038061545.1 Patescibacteria group bacterium
TGCAAAGCCAGGTAAAGTATGTGCTTTTATGCTTAAACTTCTTGTAGCCCTGCCAGGCAGCGGTTAATGTATCAGAGATTACTAGATCGACCGCATTTGTATCACTCCCAATTCTTTTGTAGACAAATTTTTTAAGCGGGAGTAATAGGTTCTTTAACTCTTTTTCGAATGAGCTTGTGGTGAGCGAGTCCGACGAGTCGTACCATGGGTTGTTTCTCATATTCTTGTCTAATAAGTATACAATATAAATATTTGGTATAATAATGGCTAATGTTAAAAAATAACTCATCCAAAAAAGGCGTAATTGTGCCTGACCACATCGCTATAATTCTTGACGGCAATAGACGCTGGGCGCGTTCCCGAGGCCTCCATACGCTCCAGGGTCACAAAGCTGGGTTTGACGCAGGTATGAAAATTGCCAAAGCCTCCCGTACGTGGGGAGTCCACACCTTCACAGTTTGGGGATTCTCAACAGAAAATTGGGATCGGGAAGAAACTGAAATCAAATATCTCCAAAAACTTTTCTGGAGTATGGTAAAGATTATCGAAAAAGAAGCAACAAAGGACGATATCCGTTTTATTCATTTGGGTAGAAAAGACAGACTTCCAAAAGATTTAGTTAAATATATTGAAAAACTTGAAGAAAAAATAAAAAATAATAAAAAACATACCTTTAATGTAGCTTTGGATTATGGCGGACATGATGAGATTTTAAGAGCAACTAAGAAAATTATTGATGCAGGTATTCCTTCGAGTAAACTTGATGAAAAAACCTTTGCCTCATTTCTTGACACAAAAGATCAGCCATATCCAAATGTTGACCTTTTTATAAGGACGAGCGGAGAGCAGAGGACCAGCGGTTTTTTGCCTTGGCAACTCAATTATGCCGAGTACTATTGGGAGGTTGATCATTTGCCGGACATGACGCCGGAAAAACTTTGGGATATTGTCCTTGATTACTCAAGGCGCAGGCGCAGGTTTGGTGGCAATGATGCCATGGAGCACCTCACATTTCGCCCGGCTCTCACTGCAAAACTTGAACTCGATTGGTGGAGACTTGGAAATATTCCTACCGGCATGCGATTCAGAGATTATGCAATGAAGCATCTAAAAGAGCAGTTTGGGCTTTCCAAAAAATTGGCAACTGAGGCGGCAAAATTAATAATTGAAGCTCTTGTTGAAGAAAAAAAGAGTAAATGGGAGAGTGCAGGCAAAAAACTCGGCAAATTTTATCAACTTATTAAAGATGAGCTCAAGCTCGCTTTTGAACCCAAAATTGTTGCCTCAATGGAAGTTAAAATGCGTAAAGAGGGCGGGGAAGTGGAATCATCAACCCGCGAATATTTGGCAGAGGTTTACAGGATCAGTCTTTTCCAAGCGGCAAAAGCGGCACATTTGCGGGTTCTTGCCAATGTTGAACGAAATAGGGGGAACTGGAATAAGGCGGAAGATTACCTAACAAAGTACTACCATGCACTCAAAGAACGGGTAGCCTAACTTTATGATGAGCTGCAATCTCATTTCTGGCGACATAGCCACATTTTTCAAGTAACAACAGATCAGGAAAATTGGAATTATCTGTCAGAACATGTCCATTTCTAACTCTCCTTATGTGATGTAGCTAACACGCGGTGTGTCAACTCAGACATATTCTATCAAATTTTTTACAAATTGACTATAAATGACCATTGACACCCTTGTTGTGCTTTGATATCTTCTGACTAAGATAGATCGACGGCAGGCAGAGGACAGGAACAAACTTATATTAAGTAGAATATAGTAGATCGGTTAGCTTTAAATACATGGACGAACCAAAAAAGAAAATTAAATTAGACAATCTCCCGGACCTTCTGACTGTACGCGAAGTTGCGGATGTTTTAAGAGTTTCTCCACTGACAATTAAAAGATGGGGAAAAAGGGGTAAGCTTCCGGCAATCCGTATTAACTCCCGCGGTGACAGGCGCTACAAAAAAGAAGCGGTGCTTTGGCTTCTTGGAATGCAAAGCAAGGAAGAGTAATGCTTTAAAGGCCAGGCCTTTAAAGCTCCTCAATTACAAGCCTACCAAGAATTGTACTGCTATCCTTTTTATAATTTTCGACGAACTTTTTGTAAGAGTTTATTTTTTTAAAGTCTGGAAGAACTTTATTGTTGAAATAGGCCAAAATAATTTTTTTATTTAACCATTTCGTGTCCCTCACTCCCAAATAGTCATCATATGAAGAGTAGCTTTCTAATAAGTCTTTAGTGTATTCATATGGATTAAGGTGAATATATCTGCTCAAGTGTAAAAGATAAATTTCCTCATTAACCAAGACTGCCTTATATCGACCTTGGAATAATGATCCAACTCGATTGTGTTTTTTGTTGAAATACATTGAGTATCGGGTAAGCAATGATTGCATAAATTTTTTCAGAACTCCTCCTTTATCGACCCTCAGTATTAAATGGAAATGGTTCGGCATAAGGCAGTAAGCTAAGAGTTCAAGTTGGTTATTGTAATTTTTAGGCTTTCTTTTAAAACCAACATACGAGGAGTTCCTTATCAGAAAAGTTGTTTTTACAATGTCATTTTTAGAGATAGGGGATAAATATTCTTTTAAATAATTAAGCATGACTTTGTAATCCTGTTCATCTTCAAATATTATTCTTTTTTCTACACCACGGTTGTAAACATGATAGGTTCCACCGTCAGAGTAAATTTTTCTTGAGTTTCTTGCAGGCATAATTCATCATACTTTAAAGGCCAGGCCTTGCAAGTAGCAAACTGTGATGTGATTTGAAACAAAATGGAATGTTTAAGTTACGATACAATGGATATTTGTAAGGGTAAAATGGTATAATATCAGTGCTCACGTAACTTATTTCAATGCGGAAACTTTTTGCTGTATTAGCTTTAGTGCTTGCCCTTAATGGGGGCAATTTAGGCATGGTACAGGCTGCAAGCCCTTCTTCACTAACCCCGTCAGTCTCAACTCCAACTGTAACGCCAAGTCCCGTACCTACACCAGAGGCGCCTAGGGTTGATATTACTCAAAAATCAGAGGAATCATTGGGACCTTTAGAAAAATTATTGAAATCTCAAAGATTAGGCTCAGTTTGGCCGAAAAACCCTGTCAAATATGCAATTCGCGGGGCTGTGGACGCGGGTGTTCCTGCCAATACAATAGTGCTTCTGCTTTTACTTCCGCTTACCGCCCTTATCATCGCATTTTCGAGAAATGTTGTCGGAATCAGGGGATTTGGAATATTCATGCCTGCGGCCCTTGCAGTTACATTTGTGGCAACTGGTCCAATTGTGGGAACTGTCCTTTTCTTGGTCATTGTGATGGTTTCAACCGCAATCAGGATGATCTTAAGGAAACTTAAGTTTAAGCTTCAGTATTTGCCAAGAATGGCATTTATTCTTTGGGCAGTGGTTTTGGGAGTGTTGGGAGTACTTTTCTTGGCACCGGTCATCAAATTTCAGGCACTTTCCAACGTTTCCATTTTTGCAGTCTTAATTTTAGTCCTTTTGGCTGAGGACTTTATCCGTGTCCAGCTTGGCAAAAGCATCAAAACCGCCATTTCCTTGACTATGGAAACTTTGATTTTGGCAGTTATTTCATTCTTCTTCCTTACATTTAAACCTCTTCAAACTTATGTACTTTTGAATCCCGAAATTTCACTAATTTTAGTTGGTGTAATGGACATGTTACTGGCAAAATATTCGGGACTCCGGTTAATGGAATATTACAGATTCAGGAAGCTCATTCGATCTTAATTGCCTATTTATGAAAATATCTTCCATTCTGGGTCTTAATGCCCGTACTCAGCTCTACACTTATAAATACAACTCTCCTGGTGGCAAAAATATTGCTAATTCAAAGATTCAAACTGCTAGAGTATTAAGAAGGGCGGGAATTGCAAAACCAAAAATTTATAAAAAGTTTCTGACTGCCACTGATGTATCTGAATTTGATTGGTCAACGCTTCCAAACAGATTCGCCTTAAAGCCTTCCCGAGGGCTTGGGGGCGAAGGGATTATTGTTATCAAAAAGCGTCTTATGAACAAACAATTAATTAAGTCCTCAAATGAACCAATTTGGATTAACACAAACAAAGAGCGGGTTACGGTTGAGGACCTGAAGCTTCAAACTTTGGACATTCTTGAAGGGGCGTATTCAATGGGAAATGTCCCAGACGTTGCTTTTATACAGGAATATGTGGGGAGACACGAAAGATTTAGAAGGCTGGCTTACAGGGGCACACCTGATATTCGAATAATTGTCTTTAACAAAGTACCTGTGATGGCAATGTTGCGCTTGCCCACAAAAGAGTCTGGTGGACGTGCCAATTTGCATCAAGGGGCTATTGGGGTTGGAATTGACATGGCAACAGGTATTACCACAAAAGCCATCTGGCATGGAGCTCAAATAGTATTCAAACCGGGGACGGAAAGGAAGTTACGAGGAATTAAAATACCCAATTGGACAACGATGCTTACAATTGCGGTTCGAGCTCAAGAAGCCTCAACACTGGGATATATTGGAGTTGACATGGTTCTTCACCCCGAAAAGGGACCAATGGTTTTGGAGCTTAACGCACAACCCGGACTTCAGATTCAAATGGCTAATATGGAAGGGCTAAAAAGAAGATTAGAAAGAGTGGAAGACTTGGACGTAATGGACGCTGAGCACGGTGTAAAAATTGCTAAGGCATTGTTTGCAGGCAGGTTTGTTGACAGGTCCCGTCTTGACGAGGGTATTAAGACCATTAAGGCGGTTGAGGAAATTGAAGTGTTGGCGGGAGAAGGGCATCATCCGAAATATCCCAGGGTCCTAGCAAAAATAGACACCGGAGCTTGGAGTAGTGCTATTGACGAAAAGTTTGCCCGCGAAATTGGAATTTACAGTAAAAGACAGGTTCTTTGGAAAAGGAAAAAATTAAGCGCGTTGGGAGAAGAACAACGGGCTGTTATTCCTATGACTTTTTGGCTTGCTGGACGTAAAATTAATACTAACGTGACAGTTGCGGATAGAAGCGAACTTCGTTATCAAGTCCTTATCGGGCGGGTTGATCTGACCGGGTTTTTGATTAGCGCGGAGATAGACAAAGACAAACTGAAAGAGGCAAAATGGTAAATATATTCTCAAAGTTATTCAGTAGGCGCAAAACGATATTGATTTTAACAAGTGGCAAAAAAACAAAGCTAACACCTTTTAAATTATCTATCAGGGACTTGAATATTGATTTAACAACAGCCTCATTTAGCGACATTTATTTTGATTCTGGAAGCTCCGAAATGAATATCCGCGGGGGAGCAAATCTCGCAGGTTTTGACGTAATTTACTTCCGTTTAGTGGGTAAGAGTCTGGAAACCGCGGCACTTGTTGCAGGTTATGCAAAGAAAAATAGGGTACAAATTATGGACAAAATATACGCAAATTCCCAGATTTTCCCCATTACTCAAAGCAAAGCTCAAGAGATGAAGGCACTTTCGGATGCTCAGGTCTCGATTCCAAAAACTCTATTTGGGAGTTTATTGGAAATTACAAAAAAAGCTCAGGTTGAGCTTGGATTTCCATTTGTAATCAAAAGCACTTCCGGAAAAAAGGGACGGGAAGTTTACTGTCCAGAAGACAGCAAAGCTTTAAAAGCTTTGATAGCCCAATTATTAGTGGAAGAAAAAGCCGGTAAAAGCTTTTTTGCGCAGGAATTTGTTAATTGCACCAAAAGAATCCGTGTATTGGTTGTTGGAGGACGCATTATTGGTTCAATTTCCCAGCTGACCAAATGGAGGAAAAGAGTATCCGGCTATACACCGCAGGAAGACGAGGTCAAAATTCAGAAGTTCGCTCCCAATTCTGAGATTGAGAAACTCGCCCTAGCAGCTGTATCTGCAGTAGGAATTGATATTGCAGGAGTTGATATTTTGATTGACGAAACATCTGGCAAGAATTATGTCATGAACCGCAACTTCGTTATAGAAGTTAATGCTGCGCCAAGTTGGAAACTTATAAAAAAATATTGTGGTGTAAATGTTGAATATGAAATCCTCAAATATATATCAAGATAAATTTAAACAGTTTGGAGTATCCCCAGCAAGTTTACTCTGGAAAACCAAAGGTGCCGCACATCAGCGGTTCCGTCAGTTTTGGGCAGAGATAGATTTCGATTCAAAATCGGTATTGGACGTAGGCTGTGGATTTGGAGAGTTTGGGAAGTTTCTTCTTAAAAGATACGGCGGAGTTAAATATACGGGAGTTGATATTACTCCCGAGTTTATAGAAAAAGCAAAGGAATTGGTTCCCGGTGGAAAGTTTTTTGTAGCTGATTTATTTAAATTAGATGACCCGCCTTCGCAGGGCTTCGGCGAGGCAAAGTATGACGTCGTAGTTGCATCAGGGGTCTTAAATTCAAACGTAGGAGCTGATAATTTGGAGTACAGAAAAAAAGGAATTAAGAAAATCTTTGACCTTACAACAGGAGTTTTTGCATTCAATATGTTGGGGGCACATCCCCAACCGGCAAATGAAAAAGACAGTAATGTTTGGTATGCAGATTCGCTCGAGACTCTCGAATATTGTATGACTCTGACCCATCGTGTAATTCTAAGAGCCAATTATCATTCCAAAGACTTTACGATTTTAATGTATAAAGAGAAAGGTGGTAAAATATAAATATGGAAATACCGAACCCAAATCTTATCAAAGCCGACATGATGAGGTGGTCCGAACTTCTTAGAGAAAACGCTGATGTTGCCAAGTTTCCTGATAAGCACGCAGTTAAAGCATTTATTGAAATATCTGGTGGCAAACCTGAGGCGGTTGTTGGTCACGAAACCTCAATGAAGATGTGGTCGGTCTTGGGAAACGCGGAGGCGATGTCATCGATATGGGGCAAGAGATGGGAAGAGTTTCAAGATTTTAATGAAGGTTTTATTAATGACTATTTAAAAAAAGATGGCCCTGCAATTCACCTTGGGAAAATACCTATACGTAAAAAGGGTGATAAGGAGAAAATAGTAGGTTACAGTCGGCAGCACCATATGAAGAGAATACTTTGTGTTTTAACTAGATGGGGTGTTTTTTCAAATGATCAAGACCCTGAGTTTGGCAAGGATAGATTTGTATACGAAATAGCCACAAGAGTTGAGAATGGAAGATTGATGTTAAAAGGCGAAAAACCAAAAGTAATTGATAGGCCTGACACAAAAGAAAAATATATTGCATATGTACCGATAGAATATATTCCTGCCATGATTAATTGGCTTATTTCTTCGACGCAAAAATAAAATAAGCGAAGCTTGAAACTGTTGTTATGAAAAAAATACTTGTCCTGGCTTCAAAACGAAGTGAAAAAAAGGAAAAGTTAATTTCGTATCTCGAAAAATATTTTGACAAGAAAGCGGAAGTTGTTCTTGGAATTTTCCCCGAGATAATATTCGAAATTGAAGGCGGAAATATTTTGGTTGAAATTGACGGCCGAAACATCAATGATTTTGACTTGGTTTACTTCAGGAACACTTCAGGTTTCCAAGCAATGGCTGCAGCACTTTCTATTTATCTGGAGTCCACAAAAGTAAAATTTTTTGACAAGTCCCACATTAGCGGCAGTTTTATGGGGGACAAGTTTACATCCCTTATGCGACTGGCTGTAAACGGCCTTCCTATTGTCCCATCGTTTCTTTGTTGGAAAGGCGCAGTTAAAAAGACTAAAAAAAGAATTGTTAAAAAGTTTGGATTTCCAATTGTTGCCAAAGAGGTGACAACTCAAAGAATGCAAAGTATTTATCTACTTAAGAAGTTGTCTGATTTTGACAAGCTTCCGGACAAGACAAAAAACGGAAATTCGGCCCGCTATTTATTTCAAAAGTTTGTTCATTTCGATAAAGAATTTAGGCTTTTGGTCTTGGGGGATACAATTGGAATAATCCATACAAAGACGGTGAGAGATAATACGGGCTTCAAACTAGGATATCAAAGCATGGATGAATTTCCTGAATTTCTGAGACTCGAAAATGTGTCATCCGTCATTAAAAATGCGGCAATAAAGGCGGCAAAAACGCTCCATATTCAAATTGCAGGGGTTGATATTTGCAGGGAAAG
>JBBTZE010000096.1:8098-9487 GCA_038061545.1 Patescibacteria group bacterium
AGGGTATTTGTGTTTGAAGTTAACCGGGGACCGGGGATTGATTACGATACCGAAGTTTCACAGGAACTCAAAAAAATGGCCGAATTCTTCAAGAATGAACTCAAGATAAAGTAGCCGTATATTTGGTATATATTACTACTTTTGAACATTTTATTTATCCACCATTTTGTGAAAATATCGATCCTTTCACGAACCAAATATAATACGAAGCCAACAAAAAACCCTTCGATTTCTCTCAGGGTAATTTGTTGGATTATTTTAATTCAACTGTAGCTCCGGCTGCTTTCAATTTCGACTCAGCCGACTTTGCATCTTCTGCTTTTGCATCTTTCAAAACCTCTGCGGGGAGAGCCTCGGTCATTCCTTTAGCTTCCATAAGAGTCCAATTTTGGTTAATCTCACGGAGTGCTTTGATGACACCGATCTTATTGTCTCCTGCGCCTGTCATGATAACGGTTTTGTTTCCGCCTTCATCCGCGGCTGCTGGAGCCTCTCCTGCTGCTGGTGCGGCCGCCGCCGCCACCACCGGCACTCCTGATACTCCAAGTTTCTCTTGGAGAGCGCTCACAAGTTCAGAAAGATCCAAAACGGAAAGCTTTGAAATTTCCTCAACTAGTTTTTCCACTGTTTTACCGTTTGACGGCAAGCTTTGCTTATTTTCTGCCATAATTCTCACCCCGTTTCTTACTGTCCAGCTTTTGCGTTTAATGTATAAACAAGCTGTTGCATTGGTGATTGTAGAGTTCCCACAAGTCCATACATTCCTGACATAAGACTGCCAAGTAGTTGTCCCAAAAGGGCATCTCGACCGGGGAGATTTGAGACTTGAGACAGAGATAGAGAATCATAAAACTTATTGTCAACAACACCTACTTTGAATTTTGGTACTGATTCACCAGCTCCGCTTGTAAATTCTTTACTGAATTTTCCAAGAACTTGGATTGGGGAGACGGCATCGGTAAGACCCAAAATGACTGCTGTCTGGCCATTTAATATGTCATCGGCCAACAGTTCTTTGTCTAAGCCAACCGACTCGGCCGCTCTTTTTAGAAGTGTATTTTTGACAACCAACATTTTGGCGCCAGCTTCTTTTAGTCTTTTTACAAGTTCTTGCTGTGCTTTGACGGAAAGCCCTGCATAGTTCACAAGAACCACAGACTTTGCTTCCTTAAGCTCAAGTGCAAGATTGTCTACCAATATTACTTTTTCAGCCTTTTTCATTTTTTTGGGGTCCAAAAAGAAGATTTCTTCCTCCAGAGCGTCTTAGGTTTTGCGCACTCTTTCTTCGGACTAGGGGTAGTTTAGCCGATCCACAGTCAAAGATCAAGAGGTGTTCATTATAAGTTACTTAACTGATTGCAACTTTGACACTTGGGGACATTGTCGATT
>JBBTZE010000097.1:0-6064 GCA_038061545.1 Patescibacteria group bacterium
TTATCGGGAAAATTAAAAGGAAGGTTCTCTTTACGAATTTGGCCTTACAGAGCGATATATTTATTTGATTCAAAGAAACAAACCATATTTATTTATAAAGTCCAACACAGAAAAGAAGTTTACAAAAACTAACCGCTGTGGCTTTGGAGGGTTTTATTTTTCTATAAATTTCTTTACTTGTGTGCTATATTTATGCCATGTCAGATCCGAGGTATGATTATCCACGCACCAATGCTATTAAAGTAATTATCCAAGCCCATTCGGAAAAAATACTACTTCTTCAAGAACCAGAAACAAATGAGTGGATGCCGCTTCATTGGGGATTCCCGGGCGGCAAACCGCTTATGGGTGAATCTTTTATAGAAGCTTATAAACGAAAAATGGAAGGAGAGTTGGGTCTTGATATTAAACCTGAAGGAATAATTAAAATCGAAGAACTTCTCCAAGGAGAAAAAACAGTAGTTAGGTATCATTTGCTTGCCAAGTCTGAAGAAGAATTTAACCCCAATGGAGAAGCCAAAAACCACAAATGGATGTCGAAAGAAGAGATAGAAAATATGCAAACCGAAGAATTCACAGAATTTTTTAACAAAAACTTACTTCTTTCTTTTTTAAATGGAGAGTTTCAGATAACACCATTATCGTTAATCGAAACTCAAGACTATAATAAACTTATCAAGGATAACGATTTATCATATAAAAGTTGGTTTAGTTCAGGTAAAAAAGAGAGTCGATAACTCTATCCTCCATGGCTCTGGAGAGTTTTATTTTTCTTGAGGATTTCAAGGACGCTGGTTAATTTTTCCGGGCGAATTAACCCCCCACCCAAAATTGAATCTTCCAAAATACTATTCAAGCGCTTTATTGCCTTCCTTAAATCAATAATAATAAGCATTACCTGAACGCCAACTATTACAAGAAGTAGGGTCAAGCTAACTACAACAAAAATCAAAAGTGTTTGTATGTTATCCATTATTATTGTACTTCTATTTTACGCTTAATCTCAGTACTCTTACCAGAGCGGGAAATTGACTTGACTACAATTTCTTTTGTATCTTTTGTAACCGCAAGGTCTATTGTAAATTTTCCATTGTCGGAAACTAAGACCGGTTGATTGTTTATTAATATTTTGGCATCAGTTTCGGTGTTCCCCACAATGTGAACTGTTTTTCCATTTACGACTTCCCCTTCAATAGGTACCTCAACCACCACTTTTGGAGGAGATGAAAATCGTATGTACTGAAAAATCAGGTAGCCAAAAATTATTGATAAAACCATTCCTGCGCCAACAAAAAATGTTAATTTTGGGCTCCAAATAAATTTAGATGAAATATCAGGTTTGGGATTTATAAAAAGTTTTTTGGGTGGGTAGTCGCGCTTTAAAACCGCTACAACACTATTTTCCGGAATGTCTAGTGGCGAGGCCAAACTTTTTGCAAAACCCAATATTGTTGGAAATGCGGGGAGCGCCTCCCAATCCTCATTTTCCAACGCCTCAATAAAATCTTTTTTTATTCTTGTGATATTCTCCATTTTGACCAGAGAATACCTTTTACCAAGGCGAGCTTCTTTTAATACTTGTCCGATTGTTTTCATGATATGTCATCCTGAACTTGTTACGTAACAATACGCTACGCTTATTTCAAGATCTGTGTTTTACTGAGCAGGAGGGTTTCCAAGATTTGCTAAAAATTCTTCTGCATTTTGAATCAAAACTTCCCTTGGCTTACTTGAGCCGTCCGAGGCAGAAATTGCTCCGTAAGTCTCCAGCTGATCTATAATTCTTGCAGCTCTTGCATATCCAATCGATAGTCTCCGTTGAAGAAGAGAGGCGCTTGCCCTGTCATATTGGCAAACAACTTTTACAGCCTCTTTAAAATGATCATCAATATTCCCAACCACTCCGCCGACGCTTACAGTTCCTGCTTTTGCCATTGTTGTAACCTCATCAGTATATTGAGGCGAGATTCCCTGATTTTTAAGGAAAGAGACAAGAGCGTTTATTTCGCGGTCTGTAACAAAAGCCCCTTGAATTCTCATTGGTTTTGCTTGTTCGGGAGGCAAAAAAAGCATATCCCCTTTGCCCAAAAGCTTTTCAGCGCCCTGAGTGTCTAGGATAACCCGAGAATCAACTTGTGAGGCAACTGCAAAAGCAATACGTGACGGAACGTTTGCTTTAATAAGCCCTGTAATTACGTCAACCGATGGCCTTTGAGTAGCCAGTACCATATGAATTCCTGTAGCCCTACTCATTTGTGCAATTCTTGTAATTGCGTCCTCAACCTCAACCGGGGAAAAAAGCATAATGTCTGCCAGCTCATCAATAAAAAGTACAATGTATGGGAGAGCTTGAAATCCTGACATTTCGTTGTAACCATCAATGTTGCGGGCGCCGCCCTCAGCAAAAAGTTTATAACGTCTATCCATTTCACTTATAATCCACCTAAGGGCAGAGATAACTTTTCCAGGATCAACTATAACCGGAGAAAGAAGATGGGGAATTCCGTTATAGCCTGTGAGCTCAACACGTTTAGGGTCAACCATAATAAGTTTTACTTCATTGGGAGAAGCCCTAAAAAGGAGTGACGCCAAAAATGCATTGATACAAACGCTCTTACCGCTCCCGGTTTGCCCTGCAATAAGAACGTGCGGCATTTTGGCAATATCGGCAACAATCGGCTTGCCGGAAACATCAAGCCCCAAGGAAACCGCAAGTTTAGAATGCATATTATGCATTGTTTCTGATTCCAACATTTTCCTGAGAGACACAAATTCTGCAGCATGGTTTGGAAGTTCAATTCCAACCAAACTTCTTCCAGGGATTGGGGCTTCAATTCTAATTGTTCCATTTGGAGCAGCCAATGCCAGCGCTAGATCCCTCTCAAGTCCTGTAATTTTTGAAAGTTTAGTACCAAGCGCTACTTCAAGCGCATATTGAGTAACGGCGGGACCCAAGTTAACCTCAACCACGCGGGCCGTAATTCCAAAAGATTCCAGAGTTTTTTCTATTGTTGCGGCATTGCCTTTGATGTCTCCTCTTTCTGCCTTTCCAATTTCAGCTTCAGATAAAAGATCCATTGAAGGATAATGCCAAACTTTTTCCTCTCCCGGGACATTACTCACAAGTTGCTCGGTCAAGGCCTCGGGTGTTTTATTTGAAACTGCTTGAGGTTTTATAGACTGTTGGTTTGTAGTAAATGAACCACCACTAGAAACTTTTAATGGACCTCTTGAAAAAGCGCCCCCGGCGCCTGCCATTTTGGGTCCAAAAATATATTTCGATATACTTTCCCAAATTTCTTTAACAAATTTAAATACCTGATCCAGCGACGTATTAAAAAGAACAACCAGTCCAACCATTGCGGTTCCAATAAGAATAATTCCCGCTCCAAATCCGGTGACAAGGGTTGCAACCCCGTCCCAAAAAGTAAGCCCGATAATGCCAGCCTTTCCCAGTGACATTATAGAAATAAAGAACAAGAGTATTCCTACAATTACATTTGGCTGGCCCAAAATAAACTTAACTTTTGAAATCAGGAATGCAAAAGAAAGAAAAATAAATGGTAAAAATATAGAGGACCAGGAAAAATAATTTACGAGAAGGTCATTAAATCTGACTAAAATTGCACCTTGGCGGGAAAAGGAAAGAATAATAAGTCCGGCAAGAGCAAAAAAGAAAATTTGGGCTATAGAAAAAACTGTTTCTTTTTTAAGTTTTAGTCTAAATCCGCGTTTTGTAAATCTTTGTCTCTTTTTAAACTTGCTCATGGCAACTCATTGTATATCGAACTCCCGTTAAACCTCAACCACAACTGGAAGAATCATGGGGCTTCGTCCTGTTGTCTTATAAAAATATCCTTCCAAGAATTTTATAGCCTCGTCTTTTAATATTTTACTACTCAGCTTATTGTGAGTTCCAATGTGTTTCATAAGTCTTTGAATTGCGTCATTGAGAAGCCCCGCGCTAATGCCTTCAAAAACAAATCCACGGTTTACAATTTCCGGTTTAGAGAGAAGCTTCCCTTCTTTTGAAGCTTTAAATACTACAACAACCACGCCTTGTTTGCCAAGAAGAGTCCTGTGTTCCAATACGGTTTTGCCTATATCCCCAATTCCAAGTCCATGAACCATTACCTCTTTAACTTTTACTTTTTGGCCGCGTACGGCCGTTCCGTCTTTAAAGTCAACCGAATCCCCCGGTTTTAATTTGAAAACTATTTCTTTTGGCCTTCCGGTTGAAACAACCAACTGCTCAAATGAATACATGTGTTTTATTGTTCCACCCGTAGGAATAAAATATTTAGGCTTTGCAATATCAAAAAGCATTTTTATATCTTCCTGACCACCGTGACCGGAAACATGAAGTCCTTCGTTGAGATCGTAATAATGGACATCGACTCCACGATCAATAAGTTCATCGATTACAAAATCCTGACTCTCTTTACTGTAAGGGGGCGCAGGGTTTGCAGAAAAAATAAACATGTCACCCTCAGAAACTTCCATTCTGCTGTCATCTGTTGCTAGTCGGTAAACTGAACTGCCAATTTGGCCATAACAGCCGGCGATAATGTACATTAAGTTGCGTGAGGAAATCCCTTTTGTCTTTTTGAATTCAACAACTTGGTTATCAAGATATTTTAGGTATCCAAGTTTGTGTGCTGATTCTGTTTTATTAATAACGGACCTACCTACAAAAACAACTTTCCTATTTAGTCGTACAGCAACATTTATCATCTGTTGAAATCTTCCAATTGAAGATGACATTGCGCTCATGTAGAGTGCCTTTTTGGCATTTTTGGCAACATTAAACATGTTTTCTTCGATTGGAACACTGCTTGGCGCAAGACCTTTGTTGTTGGCACCCAAACAATCACAAATCAAGCAAAGAACCGAGCCTTCCGCAAGTTTTTTTGCGCGTACGATGTCAAAAGGCATTCCGTCAACTGATTCTTGGTCAATTTTGTGTTCAGGAACATGCATTATTTTTCCAACTGGTGTTTCAAGACAAAACCCAACTGTATCAGGTATTGAATGGGCAACTCTAAACGGGGTAATTCTAAATGGTCCAATTTGGACAGTGTCGCGGTCGGGGTTGAAGGTGTTTATTTTGTAATCTGTTATTCCATTATCCCTAAATTTTTCTTTAACAAACTCGGTAACCAAGGGGGCACAATAAATAGGTGCATTAGCTTGTTTCAAAAGAAATGGAAGCGCACCGATATGATCTTCGTGACCTTGTGACAACACAATTCCTTTTAATTTGTGGCGGTTTTTGACGACGTACGAAAAATCAGGAATGACCAAGTCCACTCCCGGCATTTCCAAATCAGGAAATCCAACACCACAATCGAGGATAATCATGTCGTTTCCGTATTCGTAAACGTATAAATTTTCTGTAACTCCGGTGGTTCCTGATAAGGCTATGAATTTTAATGCGGACATAATAATTTCTATATTAGACTTTCTTGCTCAACCTGCATTTTACCACTTTTAGGGCTCAAGATCTCAGGCAACATGGTTGCCAATTTTATAAAGTCATCTTGTTCGGATCTTAGTACATTTCCATTTCGGAGTGATGCCGCCGGATGATACATTGGAATTACGGTAATCATTTTTCCGTGCCAATCAATATCAAACTTGTTTCCGTGAACAGACGAAATGAAAACGTTTGGCAAAAACTTAGCCATAGAAAATCTTCCTAAAGTTAAAATTAATTTGGGGTTTATTATTTCAATAATCTTGTCCAAGTATTTTCCGTAAGCTTCAATTTCAGAGGGTTCCGGATCGCGATTTTCGGGTGGCCTATGATGAACAACATTTGTTATGAAAACTTTTTTGCGTTCAAGTCCGGCGAGGATTAAAAATTTATCAAGTAGCTTTCCCGCTTGCCCTACAAATGGAAGTCCTTCCGCGTCTTCCGTTCTTCCGGGGCCCTCACCAATACACAAAATTGAGGCTTCCGTATTCCCCATTCCAAAAACCAACTTTGTCGCACCCTTTTTAAGGGGAAGCGAGTCGTCTTTCTCCATTTCTTCTTTTAGCTTGTGGAGTTCTTCAAATTTGG
>JBBTZE010000098.1:0-2768 GCA_038061545.1 Patescibacteria group bacterium
CGAGAATCAATCGATATCCAGGATCCCTGACGGTATAGGAAATTGGGTAGATTATACTGAATTGTCGGAGGGCAAACAAAACATTTCTCCTCCAACCCCTTCTCCGATACCAACACCTACTGCAACTTCTACACCCACTGTAACACCAACATCAACTCCCACAAAAACTCCCACCCCAACCCCAACCAAAAAGCCAACACCTAAACCTACTCCAACCAAAACACCTGAAGAGTTAAGCGATCAAAACACCCCTCCCCCGGATGTTTTGGGAGTATCGGACAATTCGAGTCCCACACCTGAACCAAAAGAAGCTCAAGATAGTTCAAAACTCCCAATTTTGGCAATTATATTTATTTTGCTTGGGGTAATATCAATCGGTGGCGCCTCGTACTCGATTTGGTATAAATCAAAAAACCCCACCCCACCAAATACGATATAATAATTTGTGAAAAAGAAGTTAAGTTTTCTCATTTTTTATTGGGGACCACCGATTCTCTTGGCACTTCTTATATTTAAACTTTCCTCAGGCGCCGTTCCTTCCGCCTCAAGCGTATATTGGCAGGATTTTGCTTTCAAAAAAAGCGCCCACATGCTTTTTTTTGGGGTTTTGGCAGTTTTACTTTATAGAGCACTTATTAAATCAGGAATGTCCAAGAAAAAGGCTGTTGTATGGGCAATTTTGGCATCCACCTTTTATGGTATGACAGATGAATATCACCAATCTTTTAGTCAGGCAAGAGAAGCCCGGGTTCGCGATGTTGGTTTTGATGGGATAGGATCCGTACTTTCCGTTCTTTTTATTTATTACATTGTTCCCAAACTTCCGCCTTCCATTCTTGAAATAGCCAAGAGATTGGAAATAAGCTAATATCTATATATGTCGCTTGTCAAAACATTAATTCACCTTTTTGTTCCCCATGAATCGAATAACCAAAAGGCCAAAATTCTTCATCCTTCAAGCTTAAGCATCCTCGCCTTATTTTTGATTTTTGCCCAGATTGCAATTACTGGACTATCCCGTGTTTACCCAACCGTTTTGGGATGCGCGTCCAGTATTTCTGCCTCAGACATAGTCCGTCTTACAAACGAAAAAAGAATTCAAAGCGGACTCTCTACACTTTCCGAAAACTCAATTCTATCCCAAGCTGCTCTTGCAAAAGGCACTGATATGTTAAATAAGGGATATTGGGCGCATTTTGCCCCCGATGGGACTACCCCCTGGAGTTTTTTTACACAATTTGGCTACAAATATAAATATGCAGGTGAAAATTTGGCCAGGGACTTTTGTTCGGCAAGCGCAACGGTTGATGCCTGGATGAATTCACCAACTCACAGGGAAAATGTTTTATCCTCAAATTATAAAGAAATAGGAATTGGTGTACTTGAAGGAAATCTTGCAGGTGCAGATACAACTTTAGTGGTCCAATTTTTTGGAAATAGCGGTGGATCTACTGCTACAATTCCGATTGCCAAAGCGCAAGGAGCAGATACTGTCGCCACAACAAAACCAGCAGCAACAGTTAGGCCAACACCAGCCACAATTGCCACTCCCACACTTAGTCCGCTGGCACTTGTGGAAATCTCGCCTTTTAAAACCACAAAAGATCTTTCAATGGCTATCGTGGGGGTTCTCATCTTGGTTCTTTCAATCGACTTGATAGTGGTCAGAAGAAAAAGAATTATGAGAATTGGAGGCAGAACCCTGGCCCATATTGCATACTTTGGAATGATTCTTGCTATAGTATTAATATTGAAAGCAGGACAAATTATTTAACATGCGAAACTTTGCTCGACATTTACCACACTACATGGCCTTATTTGGCCTACTTTTGGCCGGGTTTGCCGGATTTATCATATTTTCGTATGACAAAAGCTTTCAGACAGCTGTAGCGGTCGCAACAGCCGCCTCCTATGTACTTTGGGGAGTTGTACACCACTTCCTGCATAAAGACCTACATATTGAAACAGTTGTTGAATATATTGCGGTAGCCTCCCTGGGACTTATTATTCTTTTTTCCCTTGTGATTAGGAGCTGATTACAGCATAAGGAGTTAAATTGCCCCAAAAGCTTCGCAAAGCGTATAATTCCACTGGTATGAATACAACAAATGGCCAATTCAAAAGTCCCACAAGGGGTGAGATGACTAATGGGGAGATGGTGACTCAGATATCCGAATTTATTGATGAGGAGCCCGGGAAGTTTTACCGTGTTGTGATTGGCTCGGACTCTCAGGCAAGAAGGGTTAATGGAAAGCACGAAATTGATTTTGTGACAGCATTGGTTGTACATAGGGTGGGCTCGGGTGCTCGGTACTTCTGGAGAAAAGAAAAACAGGCTAAGAATCCGGTTCTAAGGGATAAAATTTACACAGAAACATTACTATCCCTTTCTGCGGCTCAGGAGCTTGTGCCGATGTTAAGAGCCAGTATAACTCCTGCAAAGTATGATTTTGAGATTCATATTGATGTGGGGCCACTTGGACCAACGCGGGACATGATAAAGGAAGTTGTGGGTATGGTCCAGGGGAATGGATTTAAGGCCAAGACCAAACCTGACAGTTGGGGAGCTTCAAGTGTTGCGGATAAGCATACTTAGATCTTAATTTGCGACAAAATTGCATTTGCAATTATTTTATTTTTTGCAGTGACTACGATTTGTCTGTCTTCTGTTCCATCAGGATTTTTTTGACCCCAGTCTTTGAACTTTTCATCTCCAATTGACTTGCCGTTTTGGTCAACCATAACACCACCCAATGTCGTAATCAGTA
>JBBTZE010000099.1:0-6689 GCA_038061545.1 Patescibacteria group bacterium
GAGACCGGAGCGGGAATCGAACCCGCGAATATTCGTTTTGCAGACGAACGTGTTAGCCGCTTCACCATCCGGTCAGCGCTTCTATTTTAACCTAAGATGCCTGGTAATACAAAAGTTGGTTGTGTTAAACTTCTGACACGATGCGAACTTTCAAAATTGTTCTATTTTCGGTCATGGCTGTGATTGCAATTATTGGCCTCGCATTTTTCATAATTGGCTATTACAAACCAAAGCCAGCCGGGCTTCTCGTTCGCTCGGCTCCCGACTCTAACGTATATATTGATAATAAGCTAATTGGCAGGACTCCGATTGATACAACCATGAATCCAGGAGAGTTTACATTAAAAATTGTTCCAAATGAAGATTTGGTTTCGTATGAAGCCAAAATAAACTTGGTTTCGGGCATTAAAACCATTGTCAAAAGAGAATTTGGCCAAACTGAGGCCTCCTCTTCAGGTGAGATTGTTTCATTCGAAAAAGAACAAGGGGAAACTGCGGGGCTTGTTGTAGTTTCAATACCTGACAATGCACAAGTTACACTAGACGGAGTTTCTAAAGGGTTTTCTCCTGTAAAAATTAACTCGGTAGTTGTCGGCGAGCATATACTATCAATAAAATCTCCCGGATATCTGGACCGCAATCTAACAATAAGAACGGTTGCCGGCTATAAGCTTACAGTTTTAGTTCAACTTCCAAAACTCCCCGATGAGCCAAAGGAAGAACCAAAAGCAGAAACTTTAAATTATGTTGAAATACTTAAAACGCCCACTGGTTTTTTGAGAGTCAGAAATCAGCCGGGAAGCGGGGGAGCAGAAATTGATCAGGTATCGCCGGGCGATAAATTTTTGCTTCTTGAAACGGACGGGACTTCCGGCTGGTACAAAATTCAGCTTGAGGCACCGGTTGCCGGTCTTCCAAATGGGAGGGTGGGATGGGTTTCCAATGAATATGCAAGCGTGAGCGCAGAAGTCAAAATTATATCCCAGTAACTGTAATCCCGCTGTAAAGAACCCAGTAAACAATTAAGACCCAGAGAAGGGAGACAATAATTAGTGGCTTATCCGTCAAAAGAAGTTTTTCAGGAGTCTCGCTTCTTCCCTCAAAAATCAAAGCCTGATATCTCATTATTCCAAATATGGTCACAGGGATTGTCAGCATCAAAAGTTTATTGATTGTGGTGGTTTTACTAAGCTCGGCAAGAACCAGCCAAAAAGGAAGGGCAGCTTTTGGACTTTCAAAAAAAGTAAAAAGCGCCCAACTCATCCAAGAAGCGTTGCCAAACATGGTGACATACGAGTTAAGTAAATCCTTTTTATAATTACTCAGGCTTTTTCTGGTTAATGGTTCAGATTCATGAACAATGTTAAGTTCCGCCCTTCTTTTACCTGAGGCCAAGAATAAGGCTACCGAAACAACACAAAGCAAAAACCAAACAGAAAGGTGGGCATCAATTACAAATGCACCGGCGTAGACCCTCATGATAAACCCGGAAGCAATAATTAATATATCCAAAATTGCAATATTTTTTAAACCCACGCTGTATAAAAGCTGCATAATAAGATAGGCGCCCATCAGCATAAAAAGAAGTTGGTTAATGGAAAAGGCAATTGTGAGTGCAAAAAAAATAAAAATAAATGATTCAAGAAGCGCGATTGGAATGGGGAGAGATCCGTTCGCGATTGGTCTAAACTTTTTTTGCGGATGCAGGCGGTCAACTTTTGCATCTAAAATGTCGTTGATTATATAGATCCCTGAGGATAAAAAACTAAACGCAACAAAACTCCAAGCAACGCGGACGAACATTGATTTTTCAAAAAGGAGCCCTGTCAAAAAAATTGCAGCAAAAATCGAAAGATTTTTAATCCAATGAATTGGACGGGCAATCCGAACTATTGAAAGAACTATTGAACTTTTTTCGGTTTGTAAGTTAACCATATTAAGAGTCCTCCTAAAAACACAGCTACTCCCACCATTGTATAAATCTTAGCACCTGTATTCAAATTTAGCGCAACAAGCCCTAAAGCCGCGGTTATACCCCAGTAAAATAATGCAACCTGCCCTTTAGTTAAACCGGCATCCAAAAGTTTATGATGCAAGTGTCCTCGGTCTCCCCAGACGGGGGACTTTCCATTTAGGACCCTTTTGACAATTACATAACCGGTATCAATTAGGGGAATCCCTAAGACTACAAGTAGTATACCAACCTTTGCAGTTGCCAATATTGAAAGTATTCCCAGAAGGTAACCGGCCAAGGTACTGCCACCGTATCCCGGCATTATCTTTTGTGGAAAAATGTGCCAAGGGAGAAACCCAAGAAATGCACCTGCCGTTACTCCCGCCAGGATGATAACTGGCCACTGGGTAATATCGGCGGAAAACTTAAGTGAAAGAAATGCAATTGTAAGTGCTGCGATTACCGCTACACCCGAAAGCTGGCCGTCAACCCCCTTGGCTCCCATATTCATCATATTCATTAAAAAAGTTACCCAAAAAAGGGCAAACAAGTCGGAAAGAAGCCAAATTGTATGTGTACTTCCAAACAGTGAAAAAGCTATTTGTGGACTACTTAGGTCAATGATTCCACCAAAGGGGTTTGTTATAAATGCTATTCCAATTCCGGCGGCAATCGGGAGGGAAGTTGCAAAAAAACCAAGAATTAATCTAAGGTAGGGGTTTAGATTATATTTATCATCTAAAAAACCAACCACAGAAACTACAAACGCACCAGCCAGAATTCCTATCAAATGTTTATCGACAGGCAAAAAAATGAGAGATGTAGCAAGAAGCGCCAAAAATATTGGTATTGCCCCTCCTCTTGGAGTTGGAACTGTGTGTATCACTTTTGGGTGGTTGCTTTTCTTTGGATCGTCAATTATTCCAAGTTTTTTCGCCCACTTCATTACCACGAGCGTTGCAAAATAGGAAATAAGTGCAGCAGTTATGAGTGGAAACAGAAGAAAAGTTTTTAATACATCCATATTAAAATGACCCGATCAGAAAGATTATTCTAACAACTGTTATAAACACCAAAATAGAAATAAAGAGCGAAGCTGTGATAAGTATTTTTTGGGTAAAACCATCCTCGATTTTTGAGGCGATGAATGTGTTGGTAATTGTTATTGCGAGTGCAAAAACGGGAGCTGTGGTAAGACCCCAGGAACTTACTAACTGATTTTCGCCAATGGGGGCTCCAAAAAATAGCGGAATCTGAGGGGGTAAAAACCCTTGAAGGATGGTGACAGCTAAAATCAAAAAAAAGCAAATTATTAATGAAGCACGAATGCCACCCGTTAGCGGCAAGTCGGACCAATAAAATTTATATTTAACGCTTAGTTGCATTTCCCGAATTGTACACCCTTGACCAGATTTCTGCGTTATCTATCTGCTGAATTTTCAAATAGCCTTTCTTTAAAAGTGGGGAGATTGGAGGTAAGAGACTTTCGGAAGTTAGGACAATAAATTTCGGTGGGTTAATACTTAACTCTTTAACTACTTCCTCAGTGGTTGAATAATCAAGAACATGATAGTTGGCAACATATTTAATTGTAGGAAGGCGCCGGGAAAGGGCATAAACAGTTGGGGAATCAGGATCCCACATAAATACATGATCATTTTTTCCTGCGGAATTAATTAAAAAGTCTGCGATTTGGTAATTCCTGGTGACGGTGGGGGCAAAATCGTTGAAATAGGCATCTTTACTCATTCGTCCCGCGGCAAAATTCAAAAATCTGACGTAATAAGTACTTGTTGGATAGAACCAAAAGTGATAATAAACGGGAACAAAAAGAGTAAGAGCTAAAGGAATAACGACCAGTGACTGCTCATATGACTTTTCAGCAAAAAAAGTCGCCAGGAAAAGTGAAACGACTGGAACTACCTGAATTAAATAATGGGGATAGGGCCTTTCAGAAAGTGCAACTCCAAAAAGGGCAAACAGAACCCATGTCGCAAGAAATAAAAATCGGGGAGACAGTTTTTTCCTTGATAAAAACAAAATAACATAACCTGAGACAACGACTCCTCCGCGGATGAGAAGATGTGCGTTCCTAACCAAAAATGGAGCTTGGGTTTTACCGAATTGCCAACTTGATACATAACCCACATTTTGCATAAATGCGGCAGATATATATTCATTTAGCGCCCCTTTAAAGAAGTACCAAATAAAAGTTAATACGATTGGAAAGGCAAATCCGACGGTTAAGGCTATTGAGTTCTTTATAAATTC
Organism: Patescibacteria group bacterium; assembly: GCA_038061545.1. Taxonomy (GTDB): domain Bacteria; phylum Patescibacteriota; class Microgenomatia; order UBA8517; family UBA8517; genus JBBTZE01. The sequence continues at coordinate 4,226 of JBBTZE010000099.1, forward strand.
CTTCCAACCGCTCTTTGTTAAGCTAAAAAACCAGAAAGCAATCACAACCGGCATTTCAAAAGCTGCGGGAATCTTGAAAAGTGCGGCAATTCCAAAAAGAGCGCCGGCCATAAAAATCTTCTTAATATTTAATTTGTCAGAAAGTAGCAGTAAAAATGCCAGAATGGAGGGACCGATCATAAAAAGTTCAGCATTGACGATATTGCCTTCCAAGAGGGGAATTGTGGTCAAAATTGCCATGATAACAGTTGCTATTTTTTGCGCCTTTTCATTTTTAGGGAATAATTTTTCCGCCAGTTTGTAAAAAATATAAATTGTCGCCAAATTCCAGAAAGCCAGGATTGCCTTAAACCAGAAGAGGCTTCCGGCAACCGCTGCCGTTAAATACAAAAGAGGAGGCTTATTGTCATAAATGTCTTTGTAGAGAGTGAGCCCTTGCCTGACTCCGGTTCCCAAACTCATATAAATCATCTCGTCGCCGTAATAATACGGCTCAAAAAATGATGGAATCCTAAGAACCAAAACGAGCGCAATAAGTCCGATTAACCAATGCGGCATATCAGGAAGGTGAAGGATACCCCCGATATTATGAAGTTTTTGCCAAATGGCTTTCATGCTAATTTAGTTTACACTTTTTCAGTTACTTTGTACTCGATGTACTTTCCTAGCATTAGTCTTGTGTGGGCGTCGATGCCGGGGAGTGCTCCAAAAATAAGACCCGCAAGCGGCATGAGTACAAATTCCAAAGGTATAAGAACCGCCCTCCAGAGTGGAAATTCTTTTGGCCTGGTGGGTTTGTGTTTGCTGTCGATCACAAGCATGACAATCAGGAAAAGAAGGGAGATAGTAAGGACAAAAGAGGAAAGCCTTGGAACAGAATATCCAAGAGCAGTTCTCCCAAAGGCAGGGTTAAGAAGGGTTGGTACGGTAAGCCCCAGTGTAATTATAAACCAGTTAACAGGCCACAAAAAGTGAGCCCAAATAACTTGGAAAAGCCTCATTGTTTTGTCCCAAAAAGGGACATTGGGTGTTAGTAAATAATTTTTAATAATCCAGGGGTCATCACTTACCCCCCAAGCCCACCTTTGTATTTGTTGATATTGGCTTTTAACTGTTTTCCAAAAAGTTGTAGCTTGAACTGCATCTGCGAGAAGTGGAAGATATATTGGTTCAACTTCAACTCCTCCTCCAGATTTGTAATAGGCTTTAAAAAATATCCCCCAATCTTCAGGGATTTTATCTGCATCCCAATAACCAACGTTATGCAAAAGTTTAAAAGAAAGCGAATAGTGGCCAGGGCCAATAATTAGACGATCTTTTCTGGAAAGTTGAGATAAATTCCAAACTGACATTAAGCTATTGAGTACTCTTATGATTGCAGGAACATGCCAAATATTATTGTAAAAAAGTATAGCCGGTTGCCAGAAATATTTATATCTTTTTGGATTATCCAAATATTTAAAAGTTAAAGCCGCGAAATATTTTGGATGAAATGTGTGATCAGCATCACAAGATGTAGCTGTAATATAATCCAAATCCAGTTTATTTTTTGAAATATAATTTTTTTCCACCCAAATTGCCGCATACTTTTCATTTGAAGCTTTGCCCACAACCTCTCCAGGAATGAGTGTATGAACTGTAAAAAATAAGTTCTTAAAAACTTTGGAAAACTTTTCTGTTAAGAATTTAATCTTTGGGCCCCTTTCTTCTTCAGCCTCTTTGGCTTCCATTGCAAGAACAATAGTAAGGTGTTTTGTGGGAAAATCTTGGGAGGCAAGGGTATTGAATGTTCTTTCAAGTATGTGGATAGGCTCTTTGTAAGTGGGAATAATTACAACATGTTCAATCTTTTCCCAATCAGGAAAACCCCGAACATCGCCCATCCAGTCATAAATTTTTGCGGCCTGGATTCTTGTATGAGAAATGGTAGAGCTAATTGCGATTTGAAATGATTGGAAAAACCAATAAATGTTAAATAGGAGAATGAAGTAGGCAACTATATTGGGAATTACAAAAATTCCCCAGTAGGGGAAGAGTATAAGATTCCAGGAAACAAACCCCGGGAGAATTTCAAGAGCCCTCAAAATTCCTTTGTCATGCCTTATGATGAAATTTCGCATATTTAATTTTAACTTAGACGGGGAAATAGTGGCGAGCCAGACTTTATTTTTGGACCTTTGAATTGTTCTTCAATTTTCTTGGCAGTTTCGGGAAGGAATGGAAAAAGATTAAAAGCTAGGGTTCTAATTGTTCCGACAGCTTTTTCTAAAAATGCTTTTAGTTCAGCGCCAGTCAGCTTCCAAGGTTCAGCTTTATTGATTTCTTGATCAAGTGAGGAAATGTATTTTTCGAAAATTGTTTTTAGAGCATCGTCAAATCGATATTTTTCGATTTGAACTAAAACTTCTTTATCAACAGTACCATGATTCGAATCGTAGTACTGGAATTCAAAGCCTGAATTTTC
>JBBTZE010000100.1:0-3378 GCA_038061545.1 Patescibacteria group bacterium
GGTAACAAAAGAAGAAGAAAAAATGGCCTCTTTTCCGCCTGAGGTTCCTGCAACTGTTGAATTCGTTGATATCGCAGGACTTATTGAAGGCGCCAGTAAAGGCGAAGGGCTCGGGAATAAATTTTTGTCCCACATCCGTCAGGTGGACGCAATTTGTTTTGTTCTCCGTGCCTTCAGCGATCCCGACGTAATTAAGCAGGGTGTCAAAGATCCAAAGAGCGATTTTGATATTTTAAAACTTGAACTTCAACTTTCAGATGAAGATATGGTTACGGAGCATTCTAAGAAAAAAAATGCAGATGTTGGCTCTCTTCCACTTCTTTCAAAGAAACCCTTTTTAATCGTCCTGAACGTCGACGAGCAGGACCTGAAAGAAGCTTCAGGTTTGGAAGAAAAATATTCAAAAGAACTTGGAGTAGAGAAGGATCAAGTGGTCGTAATTTCAGCCAAAACAGAGAGCGAACTCTCAGAACTATCAGATGGCGACCAGTCAGCATATCTTAAAGATTTGGGAGTGGAAAAGTCGGGACTGGAACGGTTAATTCAAAAAGCCTTTGCGACTCTCGGTTTGATAACTTTCCTAACAGCGGGGGAAAAAGAGGTCCGCGCTTGGACGATTACAAATGGAATAAATGCCGTTGAGGCATCGGGTGTTATCCACACCGATTTTATGAAGAAATTTATTAAAGCAGATGTTGTGGAATTTAACGATTTTATTGAAAACGGAGGCTGGAAAGTCTGCCGCGAGTTAGGAAAAGTCCGCACCGAAGGCCGGGATTATATTATGAAAGATGGAGAGGTGGTAGAGTTTAAGATCGGACAGTAAATTATCATGCATCGATGTATGATAATTATGATTCATTCTTATTTACCCAAACCATAATTGTTCATTTCTTTGTTCGTCATCCATTCATTCACTCGTTCACTCATGGAGTCCTAACAAACGCTTAATTAAAACAAATTGAAATTTAAAATTGGAGCGTAATTGCACCACAGGATACCGTGGCGACAATTATTATTTTCTTTTCACCTTTTTCACCCTCAATAATTTTTTGAACTTCCACTTGATGATTCATTAAATCGTCCATTCCTGCAAATGGGGTTATCTTGCCAAACTTGTTTAAGGCCGGATCACTTTTAATATTATCCATGCAGACTATATTGTTCTCATATACCTCGTCGGCACATGGCCTTATCTGGCCTGTTCTCCTGAACGGACAATTTTTGAAGCAATTGAGTCTTTCAGACATATTGTGCGAGGATCATACCACACAAGTCTTTTCACAGATACAAACGCGAGTTCAATATTTCTTTGCCCGCACAAAGAAATATTAGAAAGAAAGTGCGCGCTAGTGTTCATCAGCCATTCCCTCGTTTCGCTCATTCTGTGTTTGCAGGACTCCGCTTGTGGCAAGCACAGCGTCAGACATCTGCAAACTTTATATTGTATTCGCTCACTCGGTCGGGGCTTCTTCTCACACGCTTAAATGAAACCAATTTGGGGTTTAAGATTGAAGTTTGAATATTTAAATATTGATCCTAGGAGCTGATCTCGAAATTGATGCAGTTCCTTCACTAATAGTAACTTTTCCTGCTGGATCTTCTGTTGTAAATTTGATTTGACCGGCAGAGACAAGCTTCTTACCGGGTGTGCCATAGACATTTTTTTCGATGAAGCTGTCTACATTATCGATACATGTGCCATCCCTGTATTTAGTTGCGCACGCCGTCCTGAAAGGACAATTAGCTTCGCAAGGGAGCTTTATTACTATATTTGTGGCTATAAGCCTTCCGTTTTCTGGCATTCGAGGCGAGTTTATATTAAGTTATTGATCAAGTCAAGCTAGCCATGATATACTTCGCTTGTTATGAACAAATACGAATTGACTATAGTTTTAGACGGAAAAAGCGGAGTCGCCAAAAAGAAAAAAATAGAGGAAACCATCGCTTCCGTTCTTAAGCTTTTTAAAGGAGAAATCAAAGAAAGCAAGGATTGGGGAGTCAAGGATTTAGCCTACAAAATTGGCAAAAGTGAGACTGGTCTTTACTTCTTTTACGAGCTAGAATTAGCTCCCGTTGGAGTTAGGGCTCTTAACGATAAACTCAGAACCGACGCAGAAATCCTTAGATTTTTACTAATAAACCCTGAAAAATAATGGCAAGATCACTTAACAAAGTCCAACTAATAGGCAACATGACCCGCGATCCGGAGATGAAATATACTCCCGCGGGCACGGCGGTTTGCACTTTTGGAATTGCCACCAACAGAAGCTGGACAACAGATACGGGAGAAAAGAAGGAAGATGCAGATTTCCACAATATCGTAGCTTGGAACAAATTAGCCGAAATTTGTGCGCAACTACTCAAAAAAGGCAGAAAAATTTATGTTGAGGGACGTCTTTCGACACGTTCTTGGGATGGTCCTGACGGAGTTAAAAAATATAGAACAGAGGTAGTTATTTCCGACATGATAATTTTGGACAAAAAGATGGATGAGGGAGGGGAAATCGACCCGCCTGCCGGCGAGGCAAGCGCTCCAGAAGTGGGAGTTGAGCCACAGGCACCAGTTGAGGAAGTTTCAGAAAAACCAGAAAAGAAAGAAAAGAAAGTCGAAGCAAAGGCAAACGATGAAGTAGGCGAGGATGACATACCGTTTTAACTTATGGCAAAAAAACAAAAAAAGAAACAAAGAAGGTTTGAAGTAGAAAAAGTCCCGCAAGGGAACTGTCCTTTCTGTAAAGCAAAAACAAACCCGGATTACAAAGATTTTGATAATTTGGCCAAGTTTGTCACGGACCGTGCCAAAATTTTGGGCAAAGATAGAACAGGAGTTTGCTCAAAACACCAAAGAAAACTTGGAGTCGCAGTTAAACGCGCCCGTCATTTAGCGCTTCTACCTTTTGTTGCCAAGATCTAGTATTATTTAACCTCAATGGAAAAAAAGATTGTACTTCCAAGACTTAATTTTTTGATTGTAAGAAAGTTTATTTTGACGCTTCTTGTTTTGTCCGTTGTATTCCTCGGTGGATACAATCTTGGAGTAAAAGGGTTCAAGGCTGAATTTAAGAATTTTTCTGACGTCTCCATTTCACGCGAGACTCCGCTTAATAAAAACGTAAACCTCAGCCTTTTTTGGCAGGTTTGGGACACAATGGGCGCCAAGTACTTTGATAAGTCCAAACTTAATGCCCAGAACATGGTTTACGGAGCAATCGAGGGCATGGTTGCGGCAGTTGGGGATCCTTACAGTATGTTTTTGCCACCTGAGGAGAACAAAGTAGTTGATGAGGATTTAAGTGGTAGCTTTGAAGGAGTTGGAATTGAGATTGGTTACCGTTCAACTCAGCTTGCAGTAATCTCACCACTTCCGGGTTCGCC
>JBBTZE010000101.1:0-3998 GCA_038061545.1 Patescibacteria group bacterium
TCCCTTCGAAAATTCCAAACTCTTTTTTTTAAAGTTTCTGAAATTTTTAAGTTCTAACTTTGCAACCATACGGCCAAGTATATACTAAGCCTGACAAACCGGGCAAACGTAAGTTCCACGTCCACCAAGAAAATATTTTTGAAATACTGCTTTGTGACATCTGTCGCATGGTTCCCCTGTGTGACCATAGGCAAGAGTATGGTTTTGATACTGCCCTTCCCGTCCATCAGGTGTAACAAAAGCAAGTTCCGATGCTCCTCCATATTTAAGTCCAGATTTTAATACAGTTAGTATTGCGTTATAGAGCTCTTCTATTTTTTCTGGCTGTAGACTGTTAGCTGTAGTCCGTGGGCTGATTTTTGAAAGCCATAGTGCATCTGTTGCATAAATATTCCCCACTCCACCCATTTTTTCCTGATCCATAATCACAATTTTTACAGGCCTTTTTGTTTTAGAAAGAATTATTTGAAATACTTGCAGGGTCAGACCCTTAAAGGGCTCGGGGCCAAGTTTAACAATAAATTTCTCTTTCTCAACATCCTGTGTTTTTTCAATTCTAATCCATCCAAACCTTCTCACATCGTTATAGTAAAGCTCCCCTCCTTTATCCAAGTGGAATATAACAAGGGTATGCGGCCCGGGAACACCTCCTGTAACTTTTGGTGAAAGTTTCTCGGGACTAACCAGATTTGGTCCTCTATAAATAAATTGCCCAGTCAGCTTTACATGGGTAAGAATGGAATAGCCGTTTGATAAATCAATGACAGATACTTTCCCAAAACGTCTTGTACCGACAATTTTGCCTCCGATAATATCCTTTGGATTTCCAGAAAAAATTTTAAGATTTCTAATCTCAACATCTTTGATGTTATGACCAGTTAAAAACTGGCCTAACTGGAGTTTCATTGTCTCTACCTCAGGTAATTCTGGCATAATTATTTTTTGTACAAACGATACATAATAATAGTTGCAATTATTAAACTTGCAATAGAAACGACTGTTATCGAATATGGAATAAATAACACATTAATACCTAACTGCCTTGTGTCCCCCATCCAAAGAAGAAACTCATCAAGTACCAACCCCAACCCAATTCCATAAAATATTGCAAATAAATTTTTATGTCTTCTAATACCAAGTCCTATTGCTAAAAAACTAGTAATAAGAATTAATATATTTCCGTAAACAAAATGATGAAGCCTAAAATTGCCAATATGCGCGAATAAACTAATCGGAAGTGCCCCTTTAATTAATACCAAATATGTAATTGTTCTTGAAATTATTGTTACTCCAATAATACTGACTAGAATTAGTTCAAGTGGATAAACATTTTGTTGGATTTTTTTCTTTTTTGTCATTTTATAAATCCAAATACAAAGCCTTTAGCAAGACCTGTGGAAAATAGTGTTGAAAATATATTCCCAATAAATAGAAGCAAATAAGGATATTTATATTTTGGTAAAAGTAAGCGAATTGTGAGAGTCGAAAAAATTGGTCCGCCAATCGTTGCTATTATTAATGTCGCCAATATCTTTCCGTGATGTTTAAATTTATTGAGATATCCCCTTTCCTTTTTATCCTCCTGCCTTTCTACTTCCTTAATAAAATGGAAAAAATCTTCATGTCTTAGTAAATAAAGGAAAATAGCTCCGGCAACACATGCAAATATAAATGGACCGGAAAAGGTAATAAAATAAACGCTTTGGAGTACTGATTTAATAAATATTGTTTTGGAAACAATATTATAAACGATCAAAAAAATAATTGCCTGAAGATGAACCGGCCTAAGAAACTTTTTCATTAACAAATTGTAGCATTTCGCGCTTAAATCTTTCTTTGCTAAACTTTTTGGCTTGAGTTATGCAATCCTCCGGGCCAAACTTCATCTTTTCAAATTTTTTAATTGCTTCCGATAAATTTTCAACTGTAGGTTCGTCAAAAAAGAGTCCAGTTTTCCCTTCAACTACCGATTCAACATACCCCCCGCCACGGAAAGCTATAACCGGAGTCCCTGCAAGCATTGATTCAACCGGGGTCATACCAAAATCCTCATCGGTAGAAAGCGCTAAAAACGCTTTTGCGCCTGCATAAAGACGCGCTATTTCATTGTCATCAACATGCCCAAGGAATTCAACCCCGCTTCCTGTAAGCTTCTGCAATTTTTTATATTCGGTATAGTACCCGGCAGGACTACCAACAATCTTTAATTTTAGCCCTAATTTGACAGCAGTTTTAACCGCCAAATCAAGTCCTTTTCCGCCAACTATACGGCTTATAACTAAATAATAGTCCTCTTTTTGTACTCGGCTTATTTCTGTTATTTCGACTGGTGGGTAAATCACCGTAGAATCCCTACGGTAAAACTTCCTAATTCTTTCGGCAACGTTTTTGGAATTAGCAATAAAATAATCAACCCTCTGGGCAGCGCTAAAATCATATATCCTCATAAAACGTCCGATTATCATCGCATAAACCCTAACAGGCCAATATTTTTGAAATTCAATTGAAGTCTTGTAACCGTAAAGCCATCTGGGCGGAGTGTGGCAGTAGCAAATCTCTATAGTATTATTCCCTTTCTTCTTAAAACCTTTAGTTATATACCATCCAGAGGATCCAATAATCACATCAAATTTTGTAAAATCAAAATTGTTCCAAATCCAAGGCGCCAAAAAACGTAACGGGCTGTGTAAATATTTCGAAAAAAATGGTACATTATGAACCCAAGATGTAATTATTTTTTTATCCTGAAACCTCTTGTATGCTTGTGAGTCTTTTCGGTAAAAGGCTGTGTAGATAGAAGCCTCGGGCCAGATTTCGGATAGTGCAAGAAGTACCCTCTCCGCTCCTCCGAACTCATTTAGGTAATCATGTACAATTGCAACTTTCATCGTATTAAAATAATGCTCCCTGTTTTTCCTCCTCTATTTTTTTATTAACGGAAATTATTCTTTGGGACAAAGTTTTAAATCCAAATTCTTGGAATAATTTCAATACCTCATTTGATCCCAAATTCCATTTGTTCATTTCTTCAAAATCAATTTTGATTGGAACGTCTTTTATAATCGTAGCAAGTTTATGGGACATTTGCGCATCTTTTTTCCCGCTAATCAATTTGTCTCTTACTTTTACATTTACTTTATCGATATTTTCATAAATTCCATCAACACTTCCGAATTCGTTTAAGAGCTTTGTTGCCGTCACAGGCCCAATCCCCACCACTCCTTTATAATTATCAGATGGGTCCCCAATTAATCCTTTTAAATCGGGTATTAGTGCAGGCATTACTCCCATTCTTTCTATAGTTTCTTTCTCCCCATATATTTTCCCGTTAGAAAGTCCGCCAACCGGCATGAATAATTTAATGTTTTTTTTATCATTAACAAGCTGAAGAATGTCCCTGTCCCCCGTAATTATTACGACTTCATCCATTTTCGATTGGTCGGCTATTGTTCCAATCGCATCGTCTGCTTCAAATCCTGATTTTGAATAAATCGGAATTCCTGCAACGACCAAAAACTCTCTGGCTTTATCAAATTGAGATATAAGGTCATCATGCGTTGGTGGGCGTTGGGATTGATAAGCGGGTAGAATTTCATTCCTAAAAGTTTTCTCTTTCTCATCAAAACAAACCGTAATATGTGTTGGCTTTAGATTCTGAATAACATTAAGAAGAATTGAAACAAAACCGTAAACTGCGTTAATGGGTTCCTGATCTGGAGTAGTTAATGGGGGAATTGCATGAAACGTCCGATGCATAATTGCATTCCCATCAATTAATACTAATTTGCTCATGTCTGCATATTGTACCCCATCAGCCTGATTTTGTTCCAATTAAGCGTTTACGATGACCCCATAACTGAATGTACGAATTCAAAAGAGCAAAAGCGTGTGTGAGGCTTGCGCTTGCCGCAAGAAAAGTGCTTTTGCATAGTTATAAGTGAATGAAGGAATGGATGAAGAGTAATAGCGCGCCCTTTCTTGTTTCATTCTTTGGGCGA
>JBBTZE010000102.1:0-4186 GCA_038061545.1 Patescibacteria group bacterium
CCGGAATAGGTACAGGAGTTGATGCGGCCTTCGCAGTAGCGTTAGCGGTGGTGGTGGTGGTAGCGGTGGCAGAGGCGGTTGGGGAAGCTGTTGCGGTTGCGGTTGATGTTGGTGTTGGGGATTGCACAACTAATGGTTCAATTGTTTCCGTCGGAGCGACGGTTGGGGAAGCTGTTGCGGTTGATGTCGCAGTCGGGCTTGGTGTAGCAACAGCGCAAGCAGTCATATTTGTTGTCCAGGCACCACCGGCAGATGGGCAACAGTAATCAGAGTCTCCACAAGCTTCAACCCTACCTGCCGAATTACATATGCTTATCTGAGCATTGTTGTTTGCATCCGGAGGGGTACAACTAACCAGATTTCCATCAGAACGAGGGCATTGGACAATGGAAGAAGGATTATCGCAATTCCCAGCTGCCTTTTCGGCGACATTTTGATTTTGCTGGACAAGTGTTACTCCCAAGAATATTGCGCCTGCCAAAAATACGAAAACCAAAAGAATAATTATTATGTTTTTTGGACTTGTTTTTTTGGATTTTGAAGGAGTTATGATTTCAAAAGCTGAGGATGCTCCCAGTGTTGGCGGATTTTTTTCTGGCATACATCATCATATAACAAATTTTATAAGGAACTCAAGGGAAAGTTACAATGAAGTGTCGTTGACAGTATGGCCCATTTTTTCAATTTGCTTTCTGATTTTATCCGCCTCTTCAAACTTTTTATTTTTTCTTAATTGTTCGCGTTTAGAAATTAGAATTTTAATATTGTTTGGGATTTCGATATTCGTATTTCGTGCTTCGGATAATCTTAATCCAAGTACTTCATCAAAACTCATTGCCAGATCATATTTATCACCGCTTGGAATATTGCTTTTCAACATTTCCCAAAGAACAGACAATGCCTTTGAAGTATTAAGATCATCATTAACCGCTTCCATAAAATCATTTCTAAAACTCTCGACCTTGTCGTTTTTTTCTTCAGAAAGAACTGTTCGATCTCCTTCTGTTTTAAGTGAAGAGACTTGTTTTTTTAACTTATCAAAAGCATTTTGTGAAGATTGCAAACTTTCCCAAGTGAAATTTATTGGGTCGCGGTAGTGGCCTCCCAAATATAAATAACGAAGTGCAATCGGATCGAATCCTTTTTTTTCTATATCTGCGACGGTATAGAAATTCTCAAAACTTTTGCTCATTTTTTTTCCATCCACCATAAGGAACGCCGTATGAAGCCAATATTTTACAAATGGGGACTTTCCACTTGCCCCCTCGCTTTGGGCAATTTCATTGGGATGATGGATGCTTATGTGGTCCTCCCCACCCGTGTGAATATCAAATTGTTCTCCCAAGTATTTTGTAGCCATAGCCGAACACTCTATGTGCCAACCGGGAAAGCCATCTCCCCACGGACTTTCCCAATGCATTGCGTGACCGGCGAATCTTCCAACTCGTTTGAACCATAATGCAAAATCCTGAGGGTTTCTTTTGTTTTCGTCGGTTTTAACTTCCGCACGTACCCCAACTCTTTTATCACTTAGTTTTTGACCAAAGGATTCACCATATTTTGGAAATTTGGCAACATCAAAATAAACCGCCTCAGGAGTGTCATAAGCCATACCATTATCAAATAGCTTTTGAACCATCTCGATTTGTTCTTTTATGTGATCCGTGGCTTTGCAAATTGCATCCGGACGGATAATATTAAGCTTGTCCATTGAGTCATAAAAATTCTTTGTGAAGAACTCAGCAACTTCCCAAACAGTTTTGCCTTGTTTTGTTGCTCCTTTTTCCAATTTATCTTCCCCTTCATCTGCATCCGACACCAAATGGCCAACATCTGTTACGTTTTGAACGTGATTAACCTTGAACCCGTTTACAGTTAAAACGCGCTTTAAGATATCATCCGTCACATATTTTCTTCCATGACCAATGTGGGCATAATCATAGACAGTCATTCCACAGGTATACATGCCAACATTGGGAGGGTCAATCGGCTCAAACTTTTCCTTTTTTCGCGAGAGAGTGTTTGTAAAAAATAAGTCCATTACGCCTATTGTACCAGATTATCCTGAAGGAGGAACCGGCTTTTCGACTCTGGTTTGTTCTTTTTGAGCTGCTTGTTTTTGTCCCATTCTTCTTCCTTTTTTTGCTGGTCCAAAAAGTTCAAATTTAGCATTCGAATTTTTAGCATTTTGCATTTGCATTTGCATTTTTACTGCTTCAATTTGAGCTTTTAAAACATCGCGCTGTTCAAAAGAAAGCTCGGCAAAATCCTCGATCGGGATTTCTTCTCCCTCTGAAATTCTTTTTTGCAAGTCCTTGAAAAGATCTTGTTTTTGGATATCTGATATTTCGTAATTAAGTGCCTCGACCATTCTTGTTGACTTCAATTTGTCATTAAGCATGTTTGCCTTGTTAATCTCTTTTTGCTGATCTTCAGTTTGAGGTTTGTGTTGTTCTTCTTTTGGAGTTAGTTTTTCACCGGTTATTTGTTCTCGTGAAGTTTTAAGAATCTCCAGTGGCTCCCTTGCCATTTGTTTGGCAATTTGTTGTGCTAGATTTTTTGCAGATTTTGTGGTGTCTTGGGCAAGTCCTGTTTTCATATTTTATTGACAGTATTGACAGGGGGGACCCCTGTCAGCCGCACACTGTCTATAGCTCTCTTCTTCCTTCGAGGGCCTGAGTTAATGTTACATCATCTGCATACTCCAAATCCGCTCCAGTTGAAATTCCCATACCCAACCTTGTGACTCGAATCTGGAATTTTGAATCATGAGTTTTAAGTTGTTTATTTATGTACATTGATGTAGCTTCCCCCTCCATTGTAGGATTAGTGGATATAATTAATTCCCTGATTCCCGATTCCTGATTCCTGATTCGATCGAGCAGTGGCTCGATATAAACCTCGTCCGGTCCAATGTTCTCTAGTGGGTTAATTGCACCGTGAAGAACATGATATACACCTTTAAACTTCCCGGATCTTTCAAAAGCTACTAAGTCCAACGGTTGCTCAACAACCATAATGGTAGAGTGGTCACGAGCAGGGTCATCGCATATTGGGCATGGGTCAGTTTCACTAACATTTTTACAAACCGAGCAAAGAACAGTGTCTTTTTTAATTCGCGAGACGGACTCTGAAAAATCATCAAGTTGGGTTTGCGGAACATGAAGTAAATAATACGTAAGCCGCTGGGCCGATTTTGGCCCAATGCCAGGGAGTTTACTGAATGATTCAATTAATGATTGTATTGGCTTTGCTATCTTCACGAAGTTATTTTAACCCACCTAGAAGCCCACTTAAACCCCCACCCATTTCCATCATTTTTTTGGCAGACTCTTTTTGGACTTTTTTCATGGCTTCGTTAATAAGATCGGTAAGCTCCGTCATGTCTTCCCCATCTTTTTTGATGTAGCGGATTTTTTGATCCCCGGTAACTGAAACTGTCCAGCCGCGCTTCTCCAAAGTTTCAATGATTTTTTCAAGTTCCTTTTGAAGCTCGTTGGCCTTTTTTCTCATTTCATTGAGCTGACCCAATTGTTTAAATTTGTCAAACATGTTTTAATTGCCAAAAATTTCTTCCGCAACTTTGATTATATCCCGATCCTCTCCTTCAGTCAAAACCGGCTTTTTCTCTCCTTCTTCAATAATTTTTTTGACTGGGGGCTCTGTTAGCGTACAAATTATTCTTGTTGGAGAATTTAATATTCCAGCTACCACGTCCTCAAGTACTTTTCGATGGGTTGAATCCTCCAATCTTTCTTTGTGAAATTTATAGTAAACCCCAAGTGTTAAGGTTTTACCGTCATAGTCAATTGGTTTAGCGGCTCGGAGGAGCGCCTCAATTGAAGCGTTAATTGGGCGAACGGCAGAAAGAATTGACCTCCAAATATCATCGTTTACTCCTTCCAACGAACTCGGACGATCGATATTGGGATTTGGAGCGTCTGTGTGAATCTGGGGACTGGAATCAGGAATCGTGGGTTTCTCTTCCTGGTTCTTGATTCCTTATTCCTAATTCCAGTTTTTTATGCTTACCCTTAATCTTTTACCGGAACAATATAAAATCGAGTATAATTTTGAAAAACGCAGGCGATTTATCGTCGCGGTTTTACTGTCGTTATGCGTTATTTTGATCATTTTTAACGCGCTTATGTTCGCCACTTATGTCTTTTTAAAGACGCAGAATCAG
>JBBTZE010000103.1:0-3119 GCA_038061545.1 Patescibacteria group bacterium
TATAGAAAGTGATGTAGTTAGTTATTGAAGTTTGGATTCCACCTTTTCCACCACTTTTTGAAGCGGGCTTATATTCTTGTTCTCAAGCTGTTCTTCAAGTTTACGCTCCAAGTAGCTTACCTCAATTTTTTTCAGCATTTCCTCAAGATCGCGGCTTTCCAGTTTAATACCTTGTTTGTCTGCAATTTTGGTTAAAATCTGGAGTATCATTGTAATTTCACGCTCAGAGGCAATATTGACCTGCATATCAATTTCCTCCCGAAGATTACTGATAAAGCTTTGTCTGTTTTGGCTCATGAGCACTATGAGTGTAAGAACAATTGCTTCCAGGGATACGATTGTCGTCATTAGTGGAAAGGGGAATGGGTCAAAAATTACTATCCCTGAAATTCTACCGGTATTTGCCAGAACCCAAAAGGCAAAAAGGGCAACATTTAAGGTTAAAAAGAAAAGACTGCCAAATGTTAAGGTCAAATCATCCGCCAAACGAACCGACCATGATCTTTTTTTAAGCTCCTTGGCCTCAAAGCTTCGTATTACGTTTGACATCAATTAATAATATCACAACACGCTTGTTAAATTGCAAATTGCTGGGTACAATACTCTAGTGAAATACACAGTTAAAAAGCTCGCAAACGGACTTCGGGTACTCACGGTCCCCATGGCATCCTCTGAATCTGCAACCGTTACTGTTTGGGTCAAGACCGGAAGCCGTAATGAGGAATCAAGAATCAATGGAATTTCGCATTTTCTGGAGCATATGGTTTTTAAAGGCGGCGCCAAGCGTCCTACTGCAAAGGAAATTAGCGAAGCGGTGGACGGGATTGGTGGAGAATTCAACGCCGCCACAAACAAAGATTGGACAAATTTTTATATTAAATCGGCAATAGGCAATATTGAAACTGCGTTTGATGTTCTCTCCGATATGGTTTTGTCGCCGGTACTTTCCAAAGAAGAAATTGAGCGGGAAAAGGGGACAATTGTTCAGGAACTTAACATGTATGAAGACACACCAATGATGAAAATTGGAGATGTTTTTGAAAATCTTATGTTTGATGGAAATTCGCTGGCTCGGGATGTTGGAGGAGTTGCAAAAACAGTCAGAAATGCCTTGAGAAATGATTTTGTAAGATATAGAGAGACATATTATTATCCGGAAAATATGCTTCTGGTTGTTTCCGGCGGAGTTACAGAAAAAAACGCGCTTAAATTAGCAAAAAAATATTTTGGGAATTTTAAATCAAAACAAAAGACAAGTTCCGGCGGGAAGGCGTTTAAGGTCACACAAAAAGGCCCTCAGCTTAAACTCAAATCAAAAAAGAATGAACAGGCGCATTTTATACTTGGTTTTATCGGTGACGGCAGGAATTATGAAGGCAAGTTTGCACAAGCGATTCTGTCTTCAATTTTGGGCGGCGGAATGAGCTCCAGGCTTTTTATTGAGGTTCGTGAACGAAGAGGGCTAGCTTATTCGGTCAAAAACTTTCTTGAAAGATACCAAGAAGTTGGCTACATCGGAACATATGCGGGGGTTGACCCCAAAAAAGTGGAAGAAGCTATCTCCATTGTTCTTGACCAATGTTACGGAATAGCCTCCGGCAAATATCCAATTTTAGAAAAGGAACTAACTAAGGCAAAAGAGTATTTAAAGGGTCATTTAGCTTTGGGGCTTGAAGACACAAGTGTGGTTGGAGAGTTTTTTGCCTCCCAGGAATTATTTTTGAAAAAAGTTCTAACTCCGGAAGAAGTGTATAAGAAACTCGATATTGTAACAATTAAAGATGTTGTTGCCGAAGCCAAGCGCCTTTTTACACCCTCCCGCTTGAACTTGGCAATCATTGGACCATTCACTAATGATAGTAAGTTTAAAAAACTATTGAAATGAAAGTCAAAAATGAACAAACAGTTGTCTTAATAAAGCCGGACGGAGTTAAAAGAGGGTTGATAGGGGAAATATTGTCAAGGTTTGAGAAGGTCGGTTTGAAGGTTGTGGGGGCAAAATTAATTTGGGTGGACAAAACATTTGCTGGTAAACATTATAGCCTTGATACTGATTATACTCGTCAGGTAGGTGAAAAGACTTTGGAAAACTACCAAAAATACGGTATTGATCCTGGGGAAGACCTTGGAACAACAGATCCTTTAAAAATGGGGAAAATGGTTCGTAAATGGAACATGGACTATATAAGCAAGGGGCCGGTTTTTGCATTTATATTTGAGGGATATGGATCAATTGCTTTGGTTAGAAAAATGGTTGGGTCTCTCTTTCCGTTTGATTCTGCACCAGGGACAATAAGAGGGGATTATGCTACCGATTCATTTCTGACAGCCAATTTAAATAAAAGATCTGCAGAAAACTTAATTCATGCTTCAGGAACTCCAGAGGAAGCAAAATTTCAGCGCAAGCTTTGGTTTAAAAAAAGTGAAATATATTCTTATTGATGATTTTTTCTGTATTCAATCCTCTTCCTGTATAGTTCTTCTGTGAGTCCGCCTTCCTTTTCGTGCTTTTCCAAAAGTGATGCAACAAGTTTTTTAAGCAAAAATCCTTCCATGTTGCAAAAAGTAAGAAGCATGTTAGCTGCTTCTACTGGCGATTTAGGGAGTGTTGGGGTATTTAGTGAAGTTGGGGAAATCCAAACTGCCCTAATCTCCCTAAATTCCCTAATTTTCGTATGATTTTTCTCCCAAATCGGCATATTTCTCTGTCTTAAAAAATCTTGGTAGTCTTTTGTTAGTTCTTCATTTGATCCGTAGGCTATTCCTGTAAGTTTAATATACCCTTTGAGGGATGGATTACTGAATCCTTCAGCAACATTTTGAGAATTGGAACGGGCCGCTTGAACCATTTGGTCGTGAGTTCTAGATTTATAATCAATGAATCGGTTACAAAACTGAACAGTTAAATCTTGGATTACCTTGCCAAGTATATAGGCAGATAAATATTCATATCCTGGGCGCGTAGTTCCCATTTGGTCGAAACATACCGAAAAGTTCGAACGCTTTTTAAGTGTCGCCATACTTAATTTCAAGAACATCTCGGAAAGCTCCGGCTCGGCCTGACGGCCTCGCCTCCGCTTATTTTTTCCTAACTACGCGATTTTTGCTCGGGCTTCCAG
>JBBTZE010000104.1:0-1919 GCA_038061545.1 Patescibacteria group bacterium
CCGGAATTTTACTTTTGATTTATTTGGTTTTGGGAGGGTTTCAGCTTATGACCTCACGGGGTGACCCAAAAGGTGTTGCGGGTGCATGGAGTAAAATTACTTATGCTTTTATCGGGTTTATTATCGTCGCACTATCTTTTGTATTAACAAGGTTTATAGGTCAGATTTTTGGGTTAAACGTATTTGAAAACGTAATCGGACAATGAATAATATAGCAGTTGATATTGGTGACAAATTCTTTGGCAATAGCGGCGGCATAAGAACCGCAAATAGCCTTAGTACTTATATAACGTTTTTTTTGAACGCCTCATTTGTTATTGCAGGCGTACTTCTTCTTTTTTACTTTGTAATGGGTGGAATCGGGATGATTGCAGGAGCCGGGAAGGACAATCCGCAACAGATTGAAAAAGGTAAACAGGCGGCGACATCAGCACTTATTGGCTTTATTGTTGTATTTGCCTCCTATTGGATAGTAAAATTGATTGAACAGTTAACTGGAATTACAATTCTGGGAAATTAATATGCTATCACAAAATCCTTTTGGAACAGTTAAAGCCCCTGCAGGTTTATCCAATTATAGCGGAGACGCGGGAAGCGCTATCGGACAGTTAATTAACACTCTCTTGCGAACTTTAATAGTGGGAGCCGCGGTTTATGCGCTTTTTAACCTTGTTTTTGCGGGCTATGCGTTTCTCTCGGCCGGCGATGATAGCAAAAAAGTCGCAGGCGCCTGGGCCAAAATCTGGCAGACAATGCTGGGACTGGCTGTTGCTGCAGGATCGTTTGTACTGGCAGCAATATTCGGACAACTTATATTTGGACGGTGGGACTTTATCCTTAGTCCAACGATACCATTACCATAAACATGAACTATCTAACAGCCGATGTAAACTTTGGAACCTTTAGAGGGTTTGGTACACTGGGCCTTGAAAATAGCGATGCCTCAGGTTCCGTTGGAATATTTTCTAAATTCATTTCATCAACCGTTGGCCTGATGACAATTGTTGCCATTATCTGGTTTGTTTTTGTCTTTTTTATTGGCGCAATTGGAATTATTACCGCGGGCGGGGACAAACAAGCGCTTGAGAGCGCCCGCAAGAAAATAATAACAGGCATAATCGGAATTGTGGTTGTGGTTGCCGCAATATTTATAATTAAATTTGTTGGATTCCTAATTGGAATTCCAAACATACTGGACATAAACGCCTTATTTACTCAGATACAACAATAATATGGAAAAACTTGCACAAGAAATTGGAAACCCGGCATTAGGCCCCGCGCTTCAAGGGTTTGTTAGCTCTGAAGGCGGAAGCGCATTCTTCTCGGCGGTTCTTCCAAAATTTGTCACATTGGTACTTATTGCAGGGGCCTTGATTTTCTTTTTTATGTTAGTGTTCGGTTCAATCCAGTGGATCAGCTCGAGCGGGGACAAACAAGCGCTTGAGAACGCCCGAGCAAAAATTACTCAGGCTTTAATTGGGCTTATAATTCTTTTTGCATCATTCGCTTTAATTCAATTTATTGAGAGTTTCTTTGGAATAAAAATATTAACCCTTGACATTAACGCCCTAAAAATCCAATAATACTTATCTCATGTTAAATCTTTTGGCACAATCAGACACAATCAACTTAAAACCGGACGCAGGTTCAGGTTTCTCTTCTTTGGGAGGATTTACTATTCCCAGCATTGTTTCGGGTTTGATTCGCCTTAGTTTGGTAATTGCGGCAATTGTTTTCTTCTTTATTTTGGTAATTGGTGGAATCAGGTGGATTGCTTCTGGAGGTGATAAAGCCCAAACAGAAGGCGCCAGAAATCAAATTACAGCAGCACTGGTGGGTTTGGTAATCGTATTTGCAGCTTGGGCGATTGTCGCACTCATTAACACATTCTTTGGAATTGATATTTTTGCCCTCAAGCT
>JBBTZE010000105.1:0-2818 GCA_038061545.1 Patescibacteria group bacterium
GTAGGGTTGCGGGGGACGAGATGGACGAGGCAATAATTAACTACGTAAGACTTAAGTATTCACTTCTTTTGGGTCAGCCAACGGCTGAGGCGGTAAAAGTTGGAATTGGATCTGCGGAGGTGGTTAAAAATAAGTTTACAGTTGTACGCGGACGGGACCTTGAAACCGGACTTCCAAAATCAATAAAAATAACAAGCGGAGAAGTTCAGGAAGCCCTGTCCCCTGTAGTACGGGAAATTATTACAAACATTGTTGATACCCTTGAAGAAACCCCTCCGGAGCTCGTTAGCGACATTATTGAACGGGGAATTGGACTTGCGGGGGGAGGGAGCCTTCTACCCGAAATTGACAAGGTGATTGCAGAAGCTACCAAAATGCCGGTTTGGATTGCCGAGGATCCACTAACTTGTGTCGTACGTGGTTGCGGCAAACTTCTTGATGACGCAGATTTATTAAGAAGAATTCGAGTCACAAAATAAATTTAGTGTAAAATTGACCTAATGCATTCTCTTTCCTCATCTAACAATCAAAGTTGGCTTTCCTGGTTTTCCCGGGGTCTTTTGATTGTTGGGTTTTTAGTTTTATTTGCAAGAGTTAGCGAGCTTCAAATTATAAAAGGAAATTATTATCGGGCGTTGGCCGAGGAAAACAGAATCAGGCACATCCCGATTGTTGCCCCAAGGGGAAAAATTCTGGCCCGCGGAGGGGAGGTTTTGGTAGGAAATATAGAGTCCAAAAAAAGAATTAAATTTGACCCAAAAGTGGGCTACACAAAAACAGACGATGTAGAGGGTGCCCCCTCAGAGGAAATTATAACTGACTACAAAAGGTCTTACTTACTCGGTTCTAAATTTTCTCATGTTTCAGGATATGTCTCTGAAGTTTTGCCGGAATTTGTGAATAAGATTGATCCGGCGTGTCCACTTAAAGGACCACGCAAAATTGGGAAATTGGTTGGAGTAACAGGCATTGAAAAACAATACGACTGTGCTCTTTCCGGAACTGATGGAGAAGAGCTTATAGAAGTAAATACCAAAGGGCAAAAAATTAGAACTCTTGGGACCAGGGAGTCCATTCCGGGAACTGATCTTCGAACAACGATCGATTTCCCGCTTCAGGAAGCCATCCCTGGGTTTATGGATCAACCAAAAGGGGCAGTTGTTGTTACTGACACAAAAGGGGAAGTGCTGGCTCTTTATTCAGCACCCTCCTTTGACCCCGTAAATTTAGCTCCATCACTAACCGATCCCGATCAACCATTTTTTGATAGGGCAATTTCCGGAACTTTTCATCCCGGATCCGTTTTTAAACCTGTCGTTGCGGTTGGAGCGCTTGAGGAAGGCAAGATCGATAAAAATTTTAGGTTTACAGATACTGGAGTACTGAATGTAAAAACTCCTTATGGCGATTTTTCTTACAGCAATTGGTATTTTACGGAGTTAGGCAGGACAGAAGGTGAAGTGGACTTAAAAAAAGCCCTTGCCCGCTCAACCGACACCTTTTTTTATAAAATTGGAGAACTCTTGGGACCTGATAAAATTGCCAATTGGGCGGGTAAATTTGGCATGAATAAAAAAACCGGAATTGATTTGCCGGGTGAGTCCGCAGGTCTTGTTCCAACACCGGGATGGAAAGTTAAAACACAGGGCACAAAATGGTTTTTGGGAAATACTTATCATTTTGCAATAGGACAGGGTGACCTGTCCGTTACGCCGATAGAAATGAATCAGGCAATTTCAACCATTGCTTCCGGAGGGGAGCTTTGCCGTCCGCATATTGCCAAATCCAGCGAATCCTGTAATGATCTTGGGCTAAACGCTGATGACTTAGCACTTGTTAGGGAAGGCATGAAAATGGTTTGCGAGACCGGAGGAACCGGATATACGTTTTTTGATTTTGCAAGTAAAAACGGAGGTATTACACTTGCCTGTAAAACAGGAACTGCAGAGGTGGGAGTTGATGGGGTGTACAACGCATGGTTTGTCTTTTTTGGCCCAGTGGACTCTCCCGAAATTGTGACAACGGTTCTCGTTGAGCGGGGCGGAGAAGGATCCAAAGTTGCAGGTCCAATTGCAAGAAAAATTGCAGATTTTTACTTTCAAAAAAATCTAATTAAAAATGACTGAGCATGAATACTTGATAGCCCTCTCTACATTTACCTCTTTTGGACCTGTAAGAACTCGTCTACTTCTTTCGTTTTTTAAAAATGCAAGTAAGGTTTGGAAGGCGAATGAATCTGAGTTGACGGAAATTGGATTGGGCAAAGGTCTAACCGAAAAATTTATTGAGCATAGAAATAAGTTTGATACCGATGAATATTTTAATAAGCTTAAAAAGCTTGAAGTTAACCCAATAACAATTTTTGAGGATGACTATCCGGAAAACTTAAAAGAGATTGCAGACGCTCCGTATGTTTTGTATGTAAAAGGAAAACTTAAGATTTCGGACAGTCGCGCTGTTGCAATAATTGGTAGCCGTTTAATGACCAGTTACGGTCGCGAGATTGCAAGAAAATTTGCATCGGGACTATCCGACTATGGAATTACAATAGTGTCGGGGCTGGCGCTTGGTGTTGACGCAGAAGCCCAACGCTCAGCGCTTAGCGCGGGGGGAAGAACAATTGCGGTCCTTGCATCGGGTCTTGATATTATAACTCCCTCAACAAATAAAACTCTTGCGCTGGAATTGATTAAAGGCAGCGGTGCAATAGTTTCTGAGTATCCTTTGGGGCATGTGCCATTTCCGTCAGATTTTGCAGTCAGGAATAGACTTATTTCAGGTCTTTCCAAAGCGGTTCTTGTGGTCGAGGGCAGAATCA